>CAYXCE010000057.1:0-7499 GCA_964463395.1 uncultured Pseudothermotoga sp. | reverse complement strand
CCGGTTGCGCTTTTCACTTAAGTGAAGATGTAGACTGTATTTTCGTACATTTAAGGCATACAAAAAAGCGCAACCGGTTATGTTCGTAATGCGAACGGTCAGAACGGCGCTCTGTTCAACCGCCATTTTCCCTCGCCGTCTTTCTCCACGATGTCTTTCTGTTTTATCTTGCATGGCTGAGTTCTCAACATACTGACCGAACAGAAGTTCGATCTGAACGAGTTGCTGTTTCGTCTTTGGAGACTCTATCAAGATCTCTGATTGCGCCTGTATTTTCATCTCACTTCGCGATCTTCGACGATAAAAGTGTGCCGGCGGTGTTTGTTGAACGTGTGTTGATGGAAAACACGTTCCAAGATAAAAGAACAGATGTGCCAAACTTTTTCGGTTCGTTTTTTGTGAGAGAATAAAGATGTAGTTATCCAATGAGGAGGTCGTCGTATGCTCTACAGAGATTTTGGAAAAACGGGTGTGAAGTGTTCCGTTTTGGGTTTCGGTGCCATGAGGCTTCCAGTTGTGGGCAACGATGAGGCACAGATCGATGAAGAGCAAGCTGTAGAGATGATCAGATACGCGATCGATCGTGGTGTGAACTATGTCGACACCGCTTATCCATACCACAGGGGCAACAGTGAGGTATTGGTTGGGAAAGCCTTGCGGGACGGATACAGAGAGAAAGTCTTTTTGGCCACGAAGTCTCCCGTTTGGCAAGTGAAGACGCACGAAGATTTCGAAAGATTTTTGGATGAGCAGCTTGAAAAGTTGCAGACAGACCGTGTGGATATGTACCTCATGCACGCGCTCACGAAGGAAAGGTGGGAGAAAATAAAAGCTCTGAGATTTTTCGATTTCTTCGACAGAGCGAAGGCGCAGGGTAAGATAAAGTTTGCCGGTTTTTCTTTCCACGATAAATATCCCATTTTCAAACAGATAGTGGATGGATACGCTTGGGATTTCTGCCAGATCCAGTTGAACTACATGGATATAAACTATCAAGCGGGGTTGAGTGGTCTTCGCTACGCGTCTTCGAGAGGACTTGCCGTTGTGATAATGGAACCACTCAAGGGAGGAAAGCTTTCAAGGCTTCCGAACAGAGCGATGGAGATCCTCAGCAAGAGTGGGAAAAACTGGTCTGCGACGGAGTGGGCGTTGAGATGGGTTGCGAACTTTCCGGAAGTGTCGGTGCTCTTGAGCGGCATGAGCAACCTTGAACAGGTGAAGGAAAACGTTCGAACGTCAGACTTTCTCGCGCCGAACAATCTGGATGAGAACCAGCTGGAGTTGATCGAAGAATTGAGGAGAGCTTTGGAGTCCTTCGCCGTCATCGATTGTACAGAGTGTGGTTATTGCATGCCTTGTCCCAACGGGGTGGACATACCTGGAAATTTCAGATTGTACAACGAAACGATCATGTTCGAAGACGTTCAAGGTGGTAAGGGAATATACGCGTGGTTCATCAGCCAAAAGATAGCCGCTGCTTTTTGTACTGAATGCGGTGAATGTCTCAACAAGTGTCCACAAAAGTTGCAGATTCCCTCGCTCATGAAGAAAGTTCACGGTGAGTTGAGCCAAGCGACTTAGAAATCAACCTCGTAGAATGACCGTTCTCAATGCGAATTGTTTTGCTAAAATATAGATGAAGGATCTTTGAGTTCAGTGTTGGACGTGGCAGGAAATATTCTCGAGGGGCGGAGTATTCGTCTTTGTTCGTAGTAGAAGGTGAAGCAGAACCGCTCCATGTTGGAGCGGTTTTTCTTGCGAGAGTCGGTCTTTTTGAGGGATTATCAAAAAAATACGGCGGGTTTTACCCGCCAGATCGAAGATCGATTTGATCGATGGCTCCGGCGGCAGGACTCGAACGTGCAACCTAGTGGTTAACAGCCACCCGCTCTGCCGGTTGAGCTACGCCGGAGCGACTCGTTTCGATAAATATTCTATCAAAGGGTATTTCCATTTCAAGTGTAGACTTATTTACTCTTGGATTAACGATGAGAAGATCAAGCGGGTGATGTACATGTGGAAGAATCTGCCGAGAGAAGTGAAGAGATACTTGATCATATACTCTTTGACGGGTTTTTCTTTTTCTGCCATCATCGCTGCCCCAACTTTGGGCAGGGTTCTGAACATCTCCATCGAAGATCTTGGGTGGTTGTTCAGTTTTTCGTATGTGGTCCAAGCGATGCTCACCTATTTGCTCGGTAGAAAATTCGAGAGCATGAGCGTCAACTATGGACTCGCCACGGCGCGCGGCTTCTTCGCGGTGGGCAGTTTGCTCTTCGCTTCGGTTCGCAACGTGTACAGTTTCGTGGCTGCGCAACTTCTGCTGGGAGTCACAGACGTGTTTTATCCTTGCCAGGTGATGTACGAAAGGGCGCTGTTTCCGCCGAACGAGCGTGAGAAAATTTATTCCATGCAGTTCTTGATCACTGAATTCACCAAAGCTACTGTGTACTTTTTCTTGGTCTTCGTACTTTCGAGGTACATGAAAGATCTGAGGTTTTTACTGTCCATCTTCGCTTCGATATTCTTCGCGAACTTGTTCTACGCTTTTTCTTTCTTGAAGATCTTGCCGCGTGTCAGCACTGGCTCGAGCTTGCACGAAGGTCACGTACTCGCTTCCAATGCGAACGGTGCGTTCATCTCGATCATGCTACACCAGTATCTCGCTTACACTGCGTTCAGCTTTTCAAGTTTTCTGATCATCTCGTACTATCTCATAGATCGGTTCAAACTCGGTAGTTCTTCTCCATTCCTTTTCGAAATGATCTTCTCTGCCTCCGTCGTCTTTTTCTATTTCTGGAGAAGGAAGATCAACTTCGGACCGGCGATCAATCTGGCCATCGGGGCTCTATTGATAGCGCTCACGTTCGCTCTGTGGTTCATTCCCAACGTCTATCTCTTCCTCACGACGCACATCATCATGGGCGCTGGTTTCATTCTGTGGTTCCCAGCCAAGGAAACGATTAAGCTTGGCATATCGCCTCGAGAGCTCGGCAGATGGGAAGGTTTCTTCCAAGGGTTGAACATCTTCAGCAGGACTTTCATACCCGTGCTGTCGACCCAGATCGCGAGTAAGTTTGGCCACAGATGGGTCTTCATGACTTCTTCGCTGATCTTCGTCACGGCCCTTTTGGTTTCCATCCCCGCGATGCGGTGGTTCACAAAATGTGCTAAAACTGTCAAGGCATGAAGAGTTCTTCGGCGTTCTTGACGAGAACTTGGGAAACTTCTTCTATGTTCATGTCCAAAATCTTTGCGATCTCCTCGACCACGAATCTGACATAAACAGGTTCGTTCCTCTTACCGCGAACAGGCTGAGGAGGTAAGTATGGACAATCCGTCTCGCTCAGTATATTTTCAATACCGACCGTTCTGACGACCCTTCTGAGCGTGTGGTTGTTGGGATACGTCAAAGGTCCCCCGATACCTATGTACATACCCAGTTCAACGAATTTCAACGCCCAATCCTCGTCCGCAGAAAACGCATGCACGACGCCACCTTTCGTTGGTAAACCCACACTGCTGATGATCTCGTACGCCTCTGCGTAAGCGTCTCTGATGTGCACTATGACTGGAAGATCGATCTCTTTGGCGAATTTCAGCTGTGCTTCGAAAACTCTCCTCTGAGCATCTCTGTCTGACAACATTCTGTAATAATCTAAACCGCACTCACCGATGGCCACGACTTTCTCGTTCGAGAGTAACTTTTCAAAATCTTCCAAGAAATTGTCTTTCACCTTCGCCGCTTCGTGCGGGTGAACACCGATCGAACAATAGATCTTTTCATGCTTCTCACAGAAAGAAACAGCTTTTTTTGAATCTTCGACATCTATGCCCACATCGACCACGAAGGCGAAGTTGTACGAATCCAATTTTTGGAGAACTTGCTCCAAGTCCTTCTCGAAGTGATGGAAATGAAGGTGCGAGTGTGTGTCAACCAATTTCATGCTTTGAAACCTCCTTTTCTCATTAAAATTCTATCAGGAAGGTGAACGATGGGCTGGATAAAGAAACCATGGTTCTCACTGACTTTGATGCTCGCTCTCGGGTTCCTCGCAGGTTTACAGCTTCCAAAGCTGCAGGTGAGGGCGTACTTCAAAACCCAGGTTTCCAGAGAGTCTCGCTATGTTCGTGCCGAAAGAGAACTGTTCAGAAGTTTTTCGCTCAGAGACGTTTCGATCATCGCCGCGCCCTATACGGATCGAACGGATGTCCTTTCGCTCGCTCAGAACATCCGCGAGCTCGACGGTGTTTCCATGGTGATCAACCCGTTGGAGTTTCCCCTCACGATCGGGAACAACACCGCACTGGCCCAAAGGCTTCGACTCTTGGGTCGTTACGAGGATCGTGATTATGCACTTTTACTCGCGTTCATCTCTAAGAGCCCAGAATCGACCTTACGCAGGATATACCAGATGGTGAGCGAGAAGGGAGGACTCGTCTTTGGAATCTCGTACATCGGTGCCATGGCGATGGATTATGTGAGGATGATCCTTGCATACTTGACACCGATCGTTCTGATCGTCATGTTCGCTGTGTTCTTCTTCACGCTGAAGAATTTCTGGGCGGCCGCACTCGCGTTTCTTCCGAGCGTGTTGGCAACGGTTTATCTTCTGGGATTGTACGCTTTCATCAACAAACCGGTCACGATGGAGAACGTCCTCATGCCGTTCATCACGCTGATCATGGGTAGTTCTGCAGCCCTGCACTATTTCAACAGGTACTTGTCGATCAGAGATCCGAACAGGTTCGAAAGATCCTACAGGGCGCTGAGAGAAACCTTCGTTCCACTACTCATGACCGTTCTCACGACGGTCGTTGGTTTTCTGAGCTTGGGACTCACCAGTTCACCCGTGATGAGGGAACTCGGTTTCTGCGGGGCGATCGGTGTCGGCACGGCGGGTTTGGCCACTTTCGTTTTCTTACCACCGATCGCGACGCTGATCGAACCGAAGAAGAATCACAGGGTACAGCTTGCAAGTTCGAAGCTGAAAGCGGAAAATAGAAAGAATCTGATCTGGTTCTTCGCCATGGTCCTCTTCTTTTGTTCGTTCATCTTCAAAGTTGAATCGGAGTTCCACTCGCTCATCTTCTTCAGATCCAGTTCGAAGGTCATGAGGGGTGCACGGGTGGTCGAAGCGATCGCCGGTATAAAGGTTCCCATATTCTTGAAAATCGATCTGAACGTCGAGGCGTTGAGTCAAGACGGGCTCGAAGCGCTCAGGAAGGTTAGAGAGAACTTGAAAGATCACTGTGTGAGGACCTTTTCCACGCTCGATCTTTTCGAGCTTTTCCCTCAGACTCTGCGCAGTTTCGTCATGATGTTGATCCCCGAAGGTATGTTCTACGATCGGAAGAACAATTCACTTTTGATGATCGTTTTTCCAAAGTACGTCGACAGAGAGACTTACAGTCAGATAGAAAACATCGCTTCTTCTTTGACAACAGGTTCGGTGAGATCGATCCAGCTTTCCGGTGAAGATTTCAAGTACATGGAGATGAACGAATTCGTCATAGAGAATCTGCGGATGAGTTTGGTTTTTGCGTTGCTCGCCATCTCGCTCATGATGGGGTTGACGTTGAAGAATTTCAAACTCGGTCTTGTGAGCTGTGTCCCCATCGCCGCAACTTTGCTCAGCCTTTACGGTGCGATGGGTCTGTTCAGAATTCCTATAAACGCCGTGAGCGCTTGTTTGTTGAACATCGTTCTCGGCGCGGGCATAGATTATGCGATACATTTCTGCTGCGCCTACATCAAGCACGGTTCCGTCAATGAAGCGTACCGTCTCACACGAAATCCCATATTCGCCAACGCGTTCGGCGTGGCCTTGGGTTTCTCGGTGCTCTTCCTTTCACCCATGAAGGTTCACGTGCACATCGCTGCACTCATCTGCGTTGGGATGGCTTTGGCCTCCATCTACACGCTGCTCTGGTTGACTTCCGTCCTGCCGGAAAAAACTCAGATTGCGCGCAAGGCTGATTCTCTGTCCTCTTCGACGAGCTTGGAATAGAGTTCTATCCTCTTTTTGAAGCCATCCTCGCTCATCTTGCCCCTGCTCGTGTAAACGGTGAGCAACTTTTTGGGCAACTCGAGCTTTGTAAAGTCAAAGCCCAACTTTTCTTTGAGGATGTACTTCATGCCGTGTATCGTGTGAGCGATCCGATCCAGAGATGGCTCATCCAAGTTGTACCCAACGACGTTCAAGCACTCCAACACGAGCTTGGGTGAGTAAACGCCCCTGGCGAACAGACACATCACCAAGCTGTTGGTGAGGACGCGCCAAACGGCTTCCTCGTACATGGCTTTCACTTCTTTTTCGACATCTTCCGCGCGACCTAGGTATTTCTGATCGAAACTGTAACCGGCACAATCCAAATGTGAATGTCTCACACCGACCGCATAACCGACGAAAGCGTCTGGTCCCGTCATGTAACCGGGCGCCTCGTTCTTGTTGAAGCACATGGCGAATTCTCCTCCACCGTATTTGTTTGCACAGTGGGCGACACCTTGCTCTAAATCTCTGTAGAACTCGTTCTTTCCTGCAGCTATGTTCTCGAGCACCTTCAGATAAGTCTGCGCATCGCCGAAGTTCAATGCGAGCCCAGCCGTTTCTTCCAACGTGATGAGACCTCTCTGGAACGCCTCGGTGGCCCACGCGAGCACGACCCCTATGCTTATCGCATCCCAGCCCTGTCTTTCAACGAAATGTATGATCTTCAAAAGTTCTTCAGCACTCGCTATGCTCAAGTTCGAACCCAAGGAATATATGAGTTCATGATCGTAAGAAGTCTTCAAAGTTTTGTACATGTGGGGGTCTGAAAAGAGCTCTCTGAAAACACCCACATGGATGCAACCTATGGGACAGTGTGCACACGAAATCTGTTGAGCCAAAAGGTGGTCTGCGAAGTATTCTCCACTTATGGTTTGTGCGCTCTCGAAAAAGCCTTGAGAGAAGTTTCTCGTGGGAAGGCCCATGATTTTGGATAAGGGAACGACGTTGGCAGCGGTACCGAGATCTCTGTATTTGTAAGTGTTTTCACTCTCGATAAGTTCTTTAAAGATCCTATCGTAAAGTTCTTGGTAGGCTTTCTTGTTCTCTATCTTCGGACAGTCACTGCCCGAGATCACGATCGCTTTGAGGTTTTTCGAACCCATCACGGCTCCGAGACCGAGTCTTCCGAAATGCCTCGAAGAATCTACCGTGACACAAGCGATCGGTGATAGCCTCTCACCCGCTGGTCCAATCCTCAGGATGCTCTTTTTACCTTTCCTCCGGTCTTCTTTCTCTCTCAAAATCCTCTCCGTCGCGAGCGCGCTCCTACCCCACAGAGAGTTGCACGGCACCAACGCCACGTTGTCACCGTCTATTGAAAGGTACGAAGGTTGACTCGCCCTACCCACGATCCTGAGCACATGGACGTTGGCTGAGAGCATCGCGAGCGACATTTTATCGACTGCGTGCGACCCACCGAGATCCCCTGTCAGGGGAGATCTGAAC
>CAYXCE010000056.1:0-7584 GCA_964463395.1 uncultured Pseudothermotoga sp. | reverse complement strand
CATGATAGAGGTCGTGAAAAAGTATAGACCTGTTGTTGTTTTGATGCATATGAAAGGCGAACCCAAGACAATGCAAGAAAATCCATATTACGAAGACGTCGTGAAAGAGATTCTTTATTTCTTTAAAGAGAGAATCGAGTTCCTTCGCGAAATTGGAATGGATGACAGGATCATAATAGACCCTGGTATAGGCTTCGGAAAGAGACTCGAGGACAACTTAGAGATCATTAAACGTATCTCAGAATTCAAGAGTCTCAAGAAACCTGTTTTGATTGGTGCCTCGAGAAAATCCTTTATAGGAAAGATCTTGGGTGATGTGCCACCTGAAGAGCGACTCTATGGAACTCTTGCTGTTACAGCTCTCTGCGTCATGAACAACGTCAACATAGTCAGAGTACACGACATCGAGGAAAATCACCACGTGATAAAAATGATCGAGGCGATCCGTGGGAACATCGGCCGATCGATTGTGATACAATAAAAGCAATACTAGGTCGGCGAGGAGGTGAATTCCGTGAAGAGATTTGCACTGATTCTATTGATGCTCATTTCCGCACTCATGTTTTCAGCAAAATATGGAGGAATCGCTCGTTACGTTCTCGGTACTGATGCTGTATCGCTGCTTCCCGCAAACCAAACAGACAACATAAGCGGAACGGTCTGCCGTCACATTTTCGAAGGCTTGGTAGAGTTCGATGAAAAATTAAACATCACTCCTGCTCTTGCTGAAAAATGGGAGATCTCACAAGATGGTATTGAGTACACGTTCTATCTGAGAAAAGGAGTCAGGTTCCACGATGGGGCAGACTTAAACGCTCAGGCTGTGAAAAAGTATTACGATTATGTACTCACAAAATCACTCAGACGAACAGGTTTGTTCAAAGGTATTGTGAAAGAAATTCAAGTCATCGATGATTACACTGTGAAATTCGTTCTGGAGAAACCTTATTCACCATTTTTGAACAGATTGGCACACGAAGGGGCATTGATCGTTTCTCCAAAAGCTCTCGACACTTACGGTGATGATCCTGCAAAGCTTGGGAGAAACCCAGTCGGAACAGGACCGTTCATGTTCAAAGAGTGGAAGGCTGGCGAGAGGATCGAGCTGGTGAAGAATCCTAACTACTGGAGACAAGGTCAACCTTATTTGGATGGAATAGTCTTCACCGTTGTACCAGAAGATGTGACGAGAGTGAACCAATTGAGAGCCGGTGACGTGGATGTGATGTTCAATCCGCCTCCTGCCCTTGTTTCTGTTTTACAAAAAGATGAAAGGCTCACAGTGAGAGTTGAGCCCAGCCTGAGGGTCATCTATATAGGGTTCAACACCAGAAAGCCACCTTTGAACGATGTCCGAGTGAGACAGGCCTTGAACTACGCCATAGATAAACAAAAACTCTGTGCTACTATTATGAGAAACCTCGCGATACCTTCCGACTCACCTTTCGCAAGAGGTATTTTCGGCTATCACTCCACAGGGGGTTATCCATACGATCCAGCGAAAGCAAAACAGTTGCTGAAAGAATCGGGATACGAAAACCTCAAGCTCGAGTTGCTCACACCGAAGGGAAGATACCTCAATGACTATGAAGTTGCCGTTGCGGTTCAAGGCATGCTGAAAGAAATAGGAGTCACTGTCGATGTCAAGCCCATGGAGTGGGCTAGCTATATAAATAAGTTATCTTCACCCAATCCACAAGATTGGGATTACGAGTTGTTCTTGCTCGGTTGGGCTCCTTCGACGGGTGAGGGTCACTGGATACTGTATCCACTGTTCCACTCTGACAACATCAAGCCCAGTGGCACAGGAGATAACAACGCGTTTTACAGCAATCCCAAAGTTGATGAATTGACGGACAAAATCGCTCATGAACTTGATAAAGACAAACTCTTGCAATACTACGCTGAAGTTCAAAAAATAATCGTACAAGATGCCCCGTGGATCTTCCTGTACAACATGACCAACATAGTCGCTCACAGAAAAGAACTCAAGAACGTTTGGCTCTTACCTACAGAGTTTGTCATCCTCAAATATGCTTGGTTCGAATGAAGAGGTGCGGCTCAGGCCGCACCTTTTCTACACTGTGTTCAAAAAATTGTTGAATTTGTTCCGCACGAGGTTCAGGATTTTCCTTTCCTCACAACAGTGACAAGGTACAATACAGATCCAGAAGGTTGAAGAATGATTTCTAAGCGATTGTTACCTATCCTGATCCTCCCGTTTCTTTGAACGAAAGCGTACGAATCTTTCGACTCAAGGACAGCTATCAGTTCTTCAAGGCTCACGCCTCTTTCGACCATTCGCTCGTACGCATGAGGCGTTAAAAGAAGGTCTTTGTTCAACAATCCTATGTGTAAAATCATTTAAAACCTCTCTTCATACACCTTGTGTCAAGTATAGTATATTTGAACGGAAAGGGAAGATCGCGGAGGTGTTCTGCTTGAAAAGGTGGATGTTGTTTTTCAGTATTATCAGTTTTATTTTGCTGCTTTTCGCATGCACACCACAATCTCAAGAGCAAAAGCCAACGTTCGATAAGTTGGTACAGGAACTTGTCAGCGCCCTGCAGAGTTTCATCACCATTTCACCGACAGCTTTAGATGGTTATGTGAAAACTTTCAGTTCTGAACCAACTGTACTCACGGCCAAGAGCAGTTTGCTGGGGCAACTTCGATCCACCTTGTCCTCTTTAGGAAACCAAGTTCAACTGCTGAACGTGTATGAGACAAGGTCTGCAAGCCCGATCTATTCGTTCGATCTGGGTCTTAAACCTGATGTTGTAGATAAGGTTTACATCGTTAATCTTCTTTTCATCAATCTAGCTCAACAGAAGAGGAGTGCTTATTCTCTTCCCATAATCACCCTAAAAGACGAACCCAACAAAATCTACATCGCAATGATTTTCGAAAGGGACGGCAACGTTGCTGTGTATCCAAAACCCGTCACACCTTGATGTGGATAAAGCCACAAAAGTTGTCCAGAATTTTTCACTTACATCTTATCTTTTAGCCAGTTTATGACAGCTTCGGTCACAGCTTCTTTTTCTACATCGTTACTCAGAACGTGACCAGATTGTTCGAAAATCAAAAGTTTTCTCTTCTTGGAGCTCACATTGTTGTATATGAATTGTGCTGCCTCCAAAGGTACTAAGTTGTCGTTGCGAGCCGCAACCACGAGTGTGTCTGATACGATTTGAGTTATATTCTTTCTCGCCATCTTGACGAGTCTATACAATTCCGCTGCTTGCTTGGGCCAATTGAAGGACCAATACTCTTTGTTGAGGAATTCGTACTCTGGGTCATCGTAAATTTGTGCGCTTTCTTTCGGGATTTTTTTCTTGAAGAGACTAATGAACCAAGCGATCTTTATTCGATTGTCAACAAGGTGTGTAGCAGCAGCCAGTGTGACAAGTTTCTTTGGCTTAAGAATCGAAGCCATTATCAATGCTATGACTCCACCCATGGAGAGACCCACGATGTGTACATCTTTGCAGACGGTTTTCAAATCGTAATAGGCATCAAAGGCTCTCCTCAACCAATCATTCGCAGTAGTTTTCAAGAAATCTTCGCCACACGTACCGTGTCCTGGAAGCCTCGGTACTGAAACTGTAAAACCAGCCTCGTGAACCTTTCTCGCCATGTATTCAAAATCGTGAGGTGAACCCGTGAAACCATGAATGAACAACACGCCGGTTTCACTACCTTCGAGTAACACAGGCAACGAGCGCTTCACCGTTTTACAGTCCACAAACTTCAAGCGTCTCACCTCCAAGTTCAACCATGATTTTACTCGAATTGTGTTTGTTTTCAGTTTCATCTTAAGATCAATGAAATCGTCATGAGTTTGATGTATGATGAGAGAAAAATTTTTTGTGAACACGATAAATCCAGTACAGATCTTACACTTGGATGAACAAGTATATCCGTAGTTGCAACGATTAATCGCTTCTGATAAAATTTTTACGGACATTTCATTGGAAGGAGGGGTAGACCGTGAGGTGGACAAAGTGGATTTCACTCTTACTGTTAGTAGTGTTAGTGAGCGGCGTTTTCGCTTCGAAGATCACTCTGGTCGTTTGGTGTGGAGGTGGCACTGAAAGAGAAGGGCTTGAAGCAGCCATCGCTGAGTACAAGAAGCAAAACCCTGATGTCGACTTCGAGTTGGTCGACGTACCATACGCACAGTACGAACAAAAGGTGAGACTAGGCATCATGAGTGGGGATCTACCGGATCTTGTGACGATCACTTATCCTTTCGCACCTGGTTACATGCAGTACATGATCGACCTCAGACCGTACATTCAAAAATACCTCGGTGTAACACCAGAACAGTACTTGAAGGCTATGTACGATGTGGCTGCAGTTAGAATTGTTGATACGAAGGGTGAAATCAGGTATGTTCCATTGCATTTCACCATGCAATGTTTGTGGGTGAATGCAGATTATTTCAAGAAAGCGAAAATACCATTTCCACCGTTCGGAGGAAGATCTGACCCGTGGACTTGGGAAGAATTCGTCGATGTGTTGAGAAAAGTTAAAGAAGCAAATAATTTACCTTACGCCATGTCCATGCAACGAACTGCCGAGAGGTTGTTTAACTACTTAGGTATCAGGGGTGTCAAGATACTCAACGAGAATCTTGACTTCACACTGGATAGTGATCCAAAAGCAAAAAGAATGCTCGAAGAGTTCGTAAAACTCTTCAAAGAAAACCTCATGGTTCCTGCAGAATGGATAGCTGCTCAAGATCCCAACATGGCTTTCACAGGAGGTCTAACCGCCGTGTTGTGGGCTGGAAGTTGGAGTACACTCGATTTACTTAAAGTTGAAAAGAATTTCGTACCCGCATACTTGCCAAAAGATGTTGAGTGGCTGAGTTGTGAGGGAGGAAGGTTCTTTGGGGCTTTCAAAACTGGGAAGAAGGATAGAGAAGAGGCTGCTGCTAAGTTTGCACTTTGGGTCGGTTGGAAAGGACTCGGTTATGATATCTATTTGAAGAAAACCTATCACATGTCCGCGTACAAAGAACACGACGTTGCTTACGATAAAGATATAATGAACCAAGTACAAGCGGTCTGTGGAAGATTGGCCGAAGTAACGCCGCGTTGGGTGGTCGATGTGCGTAATTCAACCATCTATTCAAGGTTGCAGACACCAATTGTGAATCAGATATCAGCAGTCATAGCCGGCCAGATCAATTTGGATGAAGCCATCAAGAACTTGAGAAAAGAATATGATAAATTGATAGCAGAACTTGGTGGAAAGAAGTGAAATCGTGAAGGGAGTGCCATCACGGCACTCCCTTTTGTTGTATCCACATAGATCAAGGGAGGATCGAGATGAAGAAACTGGTAAACAGTAGGTTCGTCTTCGCGGTTCCAGCATTGGTATTTTTGTTTATCTTCGTTTTATTGCCAATATTCAGTGTTTTTGTGATGAGCTTTTTCAGTTGGGATTTACTTTCTCCTCCAAAATTTTTGGGTTGGTCGAACTTCGTCAGATTGTTCGAAGACAAATGGTTTTGGAACTCAGTGTGGGTATCCATTAAACTCCTGATACTGACCGTGCCCATGACGTTTTTCATACCGCTGGCTCTTGCAGTGTGTTTGTACAAGGAAACCACTTCTTCGAAGATTTTAAGAGCCCTGTTTTACTGGCCCTACATGATGCCTGCGGTGGCAGGAACAACGATGTGGAAATGGCTTTTGTCGTACGATCTGGGCTTACTGAATCACATTTTGAAGTCCGTAGGTTTTGCCCCAGTTCCTTGGTTATTGAGACCCACTCCAGCTCTAATTGCAATTTCTTTACTCCGCACATGGGGCATGACAGGTCTTCTCATGATGATGTTCATCACAGGATTACAGTCCATACCAGAGGAATTCCACGAAGCTGCCAGGGTGGACGGTGCAAACAAATGGCAAATGTTCTGGCATGTGACATTCCCACTGTTGAAGAACACGAATCTGTTGGTTTTGACAACGGCTGTTGCACATGTGTTCAGGGACTTCGCAGGAATTTATGTTCTGACAGGCGGGGGACCAGGTTATTCAACGATGGTCACACCTCTTTACATATACAATACCGCATTCACCCAATGGCGCATAGGTTACGCATATGCGATGTCAATAGTATTTCTACTGATCTCATTTGCCATAGCCATGGTCACTCTTCGCGTGCGGGAACGTTGAGTGGGAGGTAGAACGATGGTGAAATACATAAAATGGATTTTCCTTATTGTAATGTTGATCTTCTATATGCTACCAGTGTACTATTCAATCGCTTCCTCTTTTAAAGGGTTGAGAGAGATTTACTCCTATCCTCCAACCATCTTTCCTGAAAAACCAACGCTTCAAGGATACAAAGAAGCTGTGCAAAAGCAAGACATGCTGACCTATCTGAAGAATACCTTGTTCGTCGCCTGTGTTGCGACCATAATAACTGTTCTGATAAGCGTGATGGGAGGATATGGACTTGCAAAAGGAACGTTCATCGGTAAAATCGCCCTCAACAGATTAGTCGTCATGACACTTTTCGTGACGGCTCAGGTGATCATGGTCCCATTGTTCGTTATCATAAGGAGGTTCGGTCTAATAAACAACCTTTGGGGTTTAATACTACCCGCTGTGTACACACCAACTGGCATGTTCACAGCCATTCAGTACATGAAAGATATACCAGACGAGTTCCTCGAAAGCGCAAAAATCGATGGTGCCAACGAGTGGGCTATATTCTGGAAAATCGTGTTTCCCTTGTCAAAACCTCTCATAGCTGCTTTAGCTATATTCTCTTTCACATGGAGGTGGAACGATTTCGTTCTACCGTTGATCGTTGTGAACAGAAGGCGGTTGTACACCCTGCAGCTCGCGCTCGCAGTCATTCAAGGTGAGTACGGGGGTATACCGTGGAACACGATTTTAGCGTTCTCAACTATGACGATCATACCAACCTTGATCATTTTCCTGGTATTTCAAAAATTCTTCATGCGTGGGATCATCGCGGGAGGATTGAAATATTGAAATATGAACATGATCAATGTCGTTCTCGTCGGAATCGGTGGTTATGGTAAGAAATATGCCGAACATTTATTGAAAGAACGTCATCTACATGGCGTTCACCTCGTGGCTGTGGTGGATCCATACGCGAGCAAAAGTGAAATTTACTCAGAACTCATCGGTGCAAAGATCCCAATTTTCGAAACTCTGGAGCAATTTTATTCATACGCGAATGCAGATCTTGCCGTAATTTCGACACCGATACATCTACACTTCGAACAGACGTGTTATGCTCTTCGACACGGTAGTAATGCGCTCTGTGAAAAGCCTGCCGCGCCAACTGTTGAGCAAGTCAGGGAAATGATTCGCGTGAGGAATGATCAAAAACGCATCGTGGCTGTGGGCTTTCAGTGGTGCCACGATCCAACCGTTCAGCGGCTGAAAAAAGACATATTATCTGGAAAATTTGGAATTGCTAAGAAATTCAAAGCTCTGGTACTTTGGCCGAGAGACACAGCCTATTACAGCAGATCATCATGGGCAGGCAAACTCAAGTTCGAAGGCCAATGGGTGTTAGACAGTATAGCTT
>CAYXCE010000055.1:0-7738 GCA_964463395.1 uncultured Pseudothermotoga sp. | reverse complement strand
ACATATGCGCCGGTTTGGTCTATTCTGTGTGCATGAACTATCTGAACAGAGTGAAGGGTAACAGACCAGTTGGAAGTAGAGTTTTCGTACAAGGTGGTACCTGTTACAACAAGGCAGTGCCCCTGGCGATGGCTGCGCTGACTGGTAAGAGAGTGATAGTTCCTCCCGAACCGGGTCTCATGGGGGCGTACGGTATCGCGCTCATGACGATTGAAGATTTGGAAAGAGGTGTTCTGGAAAAAAATCAGTACGACTTGCGGGAACTCGCCGAACGTGAAGTGAAGTATTTGAAACCGTTCATTTGTGCTGGCGGGAGAACGGGTTGCGATAGAAAATGCACGATCAGCGTGATCGAAGTCAAAGGGAAGAAGATACCGTACGGCGGTGCGTGCAACTTGTACGAGGCTTTCAGAGAGCATAAATTCGATGCGAACGATCTCGATTTTGTTGCCAAGAGAGAAAAAATGGTCTTCGAGATGAAAGAGAACGGGCATGGAAAACGTGTTGGTATCAGCAAATCGTTCGTGATGAACGTGTTTTTCCCATTTTTCTCGACTCTGTTTACAAAGCTTGGATTCGAAGTGGTTCTGCCAGACGAGCCCGACGAATCTGGAAAAGACAGAATGGGTTCAGAATTCTGCTTTCCTGTGGAACAGTCACACGGTTTTGCGATCTCTCTTTTGAGGAAGAACGTTGATTTCATCTTTCTTCCTAGGGTGAGAGGTACGAAATCTGCGGGTTCTAATATTAAAGGCGTGTACTGTCCGTTCGTCCAGAGTGAAGCTGATTGGTTGAGAGCGGACATAAAAGAACTGGAAAATGTTCGCATCCTTTCTTGTGACATAGATTTCAACGAACCGGAGGAAGCGATATTTCAATCCATTTTCGAGATGTTTGAAGAACTCGGTTTTGAAAAGGAAAAGGTCAGACTGGCTTTCGAAGAGGCGAAGAGGAGTCAAAGGAATTTCGAGAACAACTTGAAGAGATTGGGAGAACAGTTCCTCCAAAAGGTTGAAGACAACGACATGGGTGTGGTCGTTTTCGGTAGGGCTTACAACGCTTTCTTAGGATACGCGAACTTGGGTGTACCGAGAAAGATCGCGAGTTATGGCCATCCTGTAGCGAGTTTCGATGTGCTTCCATTCGAGTCGAACCAAGGTTATGAGAACATGTACTGGACTTGGGGAGAAATGATACTCAAAGCTGCCAGATATGTGAAAAATCATCCAAAACTCTATCCCGTTTTCATAACGAATTTCAGTTGCGGACCAGATTCATTCATCTTGTCTTACTTCAAAGCCATCATGGGTGAAAAACCAACGCTCGTGCTCGAACTCGACAGTCACACCGCGGATGCCGGCATAGAAACACGCATAGAAGCGTTTTTAGACATCATCAAATGCAGAAAAGACAGTAAAAGGGAGCAGTCGAGATCAAAGCCACTCCAAGTTCAGATAGACAAATCGGGTGTCTTCGTCGTGAAAGATGGTGAGAAAATACCATGGACCGATCCGAGAGTGAAACTGGTTTTTCCAACGATGGGTGCTTTCGGAGCGAATTGTTTGGCTTCAGCCGTTTCGAGGTTCGGTGTGAAAACGTATGTTTGTCCCCCACCAGGAGAACTGGAGTTCAGACTCGGTAGAGGCAATTCACTTTCCAAGGAATGCCTGCCCTTGCACTTGACGTTGGGCTCATTGATAAGGTACCTTGGAAGGAGAGCCGAAGATGAGATCACTCTCTTCTTCATGCCCACCACATCTGGTCCTTGCAGATTCGGCCAATACAGTGTTTACATGAGACTCTGGTTGGAACAGAACGGTGTTCAAAATGTCGGGTTGATCTCTCTGAACTCGGAGAACGCTTACGGAGGATTAGGAATAGGTTTCACGATTCGCGCCTGGTTAGCGGTGCTCGTTTCGGATCTGTACTCGAACGTAGAGAAATCCTTGAAAACTCTTTTGAAAGACGAAAATCTCGCTGATTCGTTGATCGAAAAGCACCACAGGATGATTCTTGATAGTCTAAAGGAGGATTCCGTCGCGAGTTTTTTGAAGACAGTAGAAAAAATCTGTGTGGAGCTTGAAAGGCTCCACTTGAAGGAAGCATACGAGAGAAGCCCGAAGGTGATGATGACAGGCGAAATATACGTGCGTTGGGATGAGTTCAGCAGAAAAAGGATGGAAGATCTGTTCGCACAAGAGGGCATCATTCTGCACATATCACCCATACACGAGTGGATTTACTACACCTATTACATCTTCATACAGCGGCTGGTGAGTAAAGATTCGACGAGATTTCAAAGACTCAAAAAGCGCATAGAGATGCAGGTGCTGAGGTATTTCGAAAGTAAGGTGAAGAATCTGTTCGCGCGGACAGGTCTCTGTGACGCGCGCATGCTGGATATCACGCACGTGATCGAGACCGCCCGTCCGTATCTTTCCCCAACGTTGACTGGAGAAGCCATTTTGACTATCGGAAGCGCTCTCGCTGAGATAGGTGAATATTACGATGGCGTTTTAGCGGTTGGTCCCTTCGCGTGCATGCCGACCAGGATAGCCGAATCGATCCTCAAGAAGGCCATAGAGGATAAAAAGAGGAAGTTTGGCAGATCCTTACCGTTCATCTCGATCGAACTGGATGGGAATCCATTCACACCGTCCATCGAAGCGAGGATAGACGCGTTCATAGCACAATTGAAACAACTCAAGAAGAGGAGTGAAAATCTTGCCGGTGTTGTTTCTCACCGGTGACGCCGAGATCCTGAAGCAAGAATATGTGAAAGAATTGTGCACGAATATGAAAGCCAAGAGGATGAGGGTTGAAGCTGAAGAAAAGGATTTGGCTTTCAATCTGCTCACTCAAGTTGGTTTTTTCTTCGACAATGTGGTGATCGACGTCGTCGACTTCGATGATTGGAAGAAAGACGAGCAAAAAAGATTGTTGCAACTCGCCGAATCTTCCCCCATCACCGTGATCGTCAGAACGCAGGAATCGATGAAGGCCAAAAACGCCGTTGTTCTTTCCCTACCAAAACCTTGGGAGCAGGAGAAATGGTTAGCTTACATAGCGGAGCGTCTAAAAAAACAAGGTGTTTCTGCTCCGCAAGGTGTCGTGGAAATGATCTTCGAGCGGGTGGGACCGAACGATGGGCTTCTCGAGAGGGAGATAGAAAAGCTGGCTTGCGTTTCGAAGCAGTTGAACGAGGATCTCGTTCAAGAACTGCTCGTATCCCATGCGAAAACGGACCTTGAGGAATTTTGTTTCATGGTCTCGATGAAGCGTCTCAAAGAAGCGCATTCTACGCTCGCTTCGATACTGAGCCATACAGAACCAGTTTTGGTGTCCTCAGCGATCGCAAGACATTTTCTCGATCTTTACAGGCTCATTCTCTTTGCGGAGAAAAGGGAGAACTACTCATGGCCCGCGATAAAACAGCTGGCTGAGAATCTGAATTTGGGACTCGGGAAAACGGCCAAGTTCCTGGGTTTTTCTTTCAAGGGAGAAGGCAGAGTTTTGAATCACGTGGCTGTTTATGATGTAGAAAAGTTGGAAAAGATCCTCGAAAGGCTGTACTGGCTCGATCTTGCCGTGAAGAGCTCTTCGACACCGAAATTGGTTTTACACAGTTTCCTGAACGACCTTGAGCGCATCCTTGGTGATGAAGAAAGATGAAATTGATTTTCAGGCAAACCAGATTCAATCGTTACAGTATAGTGGCCTTGCTCAGTGCGGTTGTTAGCAGGATCAACTCCATCGAAATCGTCGTTGCCAAAGAATTAGAGGAGATCCTTACCGAAGCTGAAGACAGTTTCGTCGCCTACTCTTTCATGAGTTTCGATCTACCTCAGGTTCGCCAGGAGGTGAAACTGCTCAAATCTAAGGGATACACGCTCCTGGCTGGAGGTCCACACGCAACGGCCCGTCCTGATGAGTGCCTCGATTTGGGGTTCGATCACGTTTTCATCGGTGATGGGGAAGAGAATCTGATCAAGTTCTTGATGGGAGATAGACGCCCCATATTCGATGGTGTGAACAACAGGATCGATCTGAACGAGTATCCCCCGTTTTCAGTGGAACTGTCTAAGTTCATGCCCATAGAGATCACCAGGGGTTGTCCTTTCGGTTGTGGTTATTGCGAAACATCTCTGGTGGCTGGCAAATCTGTTCGACACAGGAGTGTCGAACACATCGTTCATTACTGTCAACTCGGGATGAGGAAGGGAAGGTACGTAGCCCGTTTCATAACACCGAACGCGTTTGGATACGGTTCGAAGGATGGGGTCACACCGAACGTGGAGGCGATCGAATCGCTGTTGTTCAATCTCAGGAAGATAGGTATGAGAGAAGTGTACTTCGGTACGTTTCCTTCGGATGTCAGACCGGAGTCTGTAAACAATGAAGTGATGGGTGTGGTCAAAAAATATGTGGACAACAGAAGCATAATCTTGGGAGCACAGAGCGGCAGTGAGAGAATCCTCAAGCTGTTGAGGAGAGGGCACACGAGGGACGATGTTCTGAACGCTGTGGAAACGATCCTTCTTCACGGATTCGTACCGCACGTGGATTTCATCTTCGGTTTTCCTTTCGAGACGGATGAAGACAGACAGGAAACAATGCTTTTCGTAGAAAAGCTCGTGCAGATGGGTTGCAAGATACATGCGCACAGTTTCATGCCGTTGCCTGGGACACTTTTCGAATCGGTGGGGAGTGCGCGTTTACCAGACTGGCTGAGAAAGAAATTGTCAAAGCTTGCTTCCGAAGGAAAATTGGACGGTTATTGGCAGAAACAGGAACACATGTCTCACTCACTCTTCTTGGGAATTTCACAGAATTTTTCGGACGGTTGATTGTGTTTATAGATTTTGTGAATTGTTGTTAAAACAGGGCTGTGGGGTGTGTGTTAAAATGTTCGCACGGAGGGATTCATTTTGCCAGAAAAGTTTTGCTCTTTCTGTGGTAGATCGTCCAGCCAGGTGGGAAAATTGATAGCTGGTCCCAACGCGTACATATGTGACGAGTGCGTCGAATTGTTTCACGACCTTTTGACGACCGACAAACGGGTCAGAAGAGAGCGCAGAAAACCCCTCCCAAAACCGGCCGAAATAAAGGCCGAGCTGGACAAGTACGTGATCGGTCAAGAGAAAGCCAAGAGGATCATATCCGTGGCTGTGTACAACCATTACAAGAGGGTTTTCTACGGTGGCAATTTCGACGACGTTGAAATGGAGAAATCTAACATCATGATGATCGGCCCGACCGGAAGTGGTAAGACTCTCATAGCTCGTGTGCTGGCGAAGATACTGGACGTACCATTCGCCATAGCCGATGCCACACCTCTCACCGAAGCTGGCTACGTAGGTGAGGATGTGGAGAACGTGATACTGCGATTGCTCGAAGTCGCGAACTTCGATATCGAAAGGACTCAATACGGGATCATTTACATAGATGAGATCGATAAAATAGCGAGAAAATCTCCAAACCCATCCATCACCCGAGACGTTTCGGGAGAGGGTGTGCAACAGGCTCTGCTGAAGATCGTTGAGGGTACCATCGCGAACGTGCCTCCACAGGGCGGTAGGAAACATCCTTATCAAGAATTCATCAAGGTGGACACGACGAACATACTCTTCATAGTCGGTGGTGCTTTCGACGGGTTGGAAGAGATAATCAAAAGGAGAATACAGAGTTCTTCCATGGGTTTTGGTGCTGAAATAAGGAGTAAGAAACAGATGCGCCTTGGAGAAATTCTGTCCCACGTGACTCCGGACGATTTGGTGCAGTACGGCATGATACCGGAATTCGTGGGTCGATTCCCCGTGATAGCGACGCTCGATGATCTCACCGAGGAGGATTTGGTGAAGATACTCAGCGAGCCGAAGAACGCCTTGATCAAGCAGTATAAAAAACTGTTCGAACTCGACAACGTGCAGCTCGAAATAGAGCCAGAAGCGTTGGTCGCCATCGCACGGAAAGCCTTGGCTCGAGGAACCGGTGCGCGCGCTTTGAGGAGTGTTTTCGAAGAGGTCATGATGGATGCCATGTTCGAGTTGCCATCTTCTAAAAATGTTGAAAAGGTAATAATCACCGCTGCCTCGGTGGAGGGTAAAGAGAAGCCAAAACTCGTGGTGCGTGAGATAGCCTGATGAAAGTTCTCGCGATCGAAACCTCTTGTGATGAAACGTCCGTTGCGATCCTTCGGGATGAAGAGATACTATCCAACGTGGTGATCTCTCAGGTTCAGGTTCATGAACCTTTTGGTGGGGTAGTTCCGGAAATCGCCGCAAGACACCATTTGAAAAATCTCCCACAGATCTTCGAAAGAGCTGTGAGAGAAGCTAAAATCGAACTGAGAGAAATCGATGCCATCGCGGTCACACACGGCCCAGGCCTCATCGGGGCTTTGATGGTCGGTATATCGTTTGCGAAGGGTTTATGTCTCGCCTTGAAAAAGCCCATCGTTGGGGTCAACCATCTTCTCGGACACGTCTACGCAGCCAAGTTGAGTTTTCCTCACCTCTCCCCACCCTATCTGGCCCTGTTGGTGAGCGGTGGACACACCGAGTTGCTCTTGTTCAGAGATGATCCAACCAAAGCTGAGGTACTTGGAAGGACCGTCGACGATGCCGCTGGAGAGGCCTTCGACAAGGTCGCAAGACTTTTGAAGTTGGGTTATCCGGGTGGACCCGCTATAGAGAGAGTGTCGAGATTCGGAGATCCCAACAGGTACCACTTTCCGAGGGCGATGGTGGAAAAAGAAAATTTGAACTTCAGCTTTTCGGGATTGAAGACGGCAGTTCTGTATCTGCTCAGAGAAAGGTCAGACGTGAACGTTTCGGATGTTGCAGCCTCTTTCCAGGAGGCCGTGGTCGATGTTCTCATCTGGAAGCTGATCCACGCCGCCGAGTTGACGGGTATAAAAAAGCTTCTGCTCGTCGGAGGTGTGGCAGCCAACGAGAGGTTGAGGCAAAAACTCTCAGGAGAGTGCTCGAAAAGATCCTTCGAACTCTACGTTCCTCCTGTGAACTTGTGTGTGGACAATGCGGCGATGATCGCGAGGGCAGCTGTAGACTTGGTGAAGATGGGTAAATTTTCAGATCTCAGCTTGAACGGTGTGCCTGACCTTTCTTTTTGAGGAGTTTCTGTCTGACCTTCGTTGCCTTTTCGGCGAGGATCAGTACATGTCCACTGTCTATGTAGATGACGCTCCTCGCCTGGGCACCGTAGGTGAGGTTCACCATCTTGTTTGAAAAACTCGCCGTTTCTCTCAGTTGTTTCGCCATCACACTGCTCACAGGGACAACCGCTTTGATCCTATCAATGTTGACGAAAACACCTTTAACTATTTGTACCAACATACCTTTTCACCCAATCAGAACCAGTCTCTCATGGAAAAGAGGATCGGTTCACCCTCTGGATTCAACAATCTGTGGTTCACCACGAGGCCGTTGTAGATCACGTGATCTCCGCTTTCGAATTTGCCAGCCAGCTCACATTCGAAATAAGCGATCACACCCTCCACGATCGGTAATTTCAACTTTTCGCTCTCGAACCATCGGACTTTGGAGAATTTATCGATCTGCCTACTCGAATAATAACCGAACAGTTCTCCGATTTCTTTCTGCTTTTTGTCGAGGACTTGAATGGAAAATTTTCCACTTTTCTCTATCAACTCCGCCGTTCTTCTCGTTGGGCCCAACGCGACGGCGAGCATCGTTGGTTTGAAAGAAGACTGCATCAC
>CAYXCE010000054.1:913-7747 GCA_964463395.1 uncultured Pseudothermotoga sp. | reverse complement strand
GATATATATAGGCACAAGTGGTTATTCTTTTTCAGATTGGATTGGTGAGGTTTATCCGAGGGATATCTCTAAGTCTGATATGCTGAAGTATTACTTCAGTGTGTGGAACTTCAACGCTGTGGAATTGAATTTCACTTACTATGCATTGCCCAGCTACAAAACGATAGTATCAATGCTCAGAAAAACACCCAACCATTTCGTTTTCTCTGTTAAATTACCAGCTTCGGTCACGCACGAAGGTTGGAAATCGCATCGTTTTCCTGAGGATGATGTGAAAAAGATACTTAGCGCTTTGGTTCCTATGATCGAGGAAAACAGATTGAAAATGCTGCTCGCACAGTTTCCATACTCCTTCAGAGATACGTCCGAGAACAGACGGTATCTGCAGTTGGTTCGTGAAAAGATAGAACTACCAATAGCGATCGAGTTCAGACATGCTTCTTGGAACAACGAAAGTACATACGAGTTTTTGGGATCTTGTGGTTTTACTTTTGTGATCGTTGACGAACCAAATTTGCGCGAGTTGTTTCCATATGTTCCCATCGTTACGAGCGATAAAGCTTATTTCAGGTTTCATGGAAGAAACAAGAACTGGTTCACTGCTCCTGAAGGGGAACGCTATAACTACAAATATAGTGAAGAAGAGATCAACAACTTTGCGAAAGATGTTGTCAAATTAGCCGAGAAAGCTTCCGATGTTTTCGTCTTTTTCAATAATTGTTACCAAGGCAACGCTGTTCGAGATGCCATAAATTTGCGTCAAATCATTGAAAGCCTCCTTTTTAGTGAATAATTTGACGTTTTCATCGATATATCCAGATCAAGATTTCTCTATAAGCAAAGTGTATGCCTCTCTGTGTTTGTTTGCAATAAAAAACACAAAGAAAGAAAAGAACTCATTTGACGGGATCCCACTCCCAATCTATAATTTCTGCAGAACTCTCAATCAATAGGAGGTTGGAAAAATGGATCGTAAGGAAGTTTTCGCAGCAGTAAGCAAGATATTGTCGGACAAACTTGGTGTTAAAGAGAGTCAGATCAATGAAGACAGTAAGCTAATTGATGATCTTGGTGCAGATTCTCTAGACCTTGTTGATTTAGTAATGGCTCTTGAGGAAAAACTTGGCGTCAAGATCGATGATGATAAGCTCCAAAAGATTTCCACTGTAAAGGACGTTGTTGATTATATAGTTAAAGCGAAAGGTTGATCAAATAGAGCTCACCGGAATCAGAACACAAAACAATCAATCTTTCATCAACTGTCTTGTGCATTTCTACAGCATAGTCACCAAGTTTTATCGTTTCAATCTTTCCCGATACGGGTTCAATAAGGTAAAGTTCACCCGGCACGTGATTGAGTGCGACTATCAAATTGTGAATCTGCTCTAACCTGTGTGTCGGATTAGGTAGCTCTAAATATCTCTTGATCTTGCCGGAAAGATCAAGAAAAGTTATTCTTGGCTGTACGAGGCTGGTCACTACTATCAGATCATCAGTGATAAGCATATCACGGGCTAAATCGTCCAAATTCTGTTGCCAGAGCACCCTACCGGACAAGTCGAGACAAGCAAGTTTGCCATCCATGTACCCAAGCAGGTAAGCTTTTTCGTGTCTTTGTATGTACTTGATCGGGGTTCTAAAATCTTTAATGCTGACGACTTTTCTTTCTGAACCAACAAGTTCGAGTGTTTTGTCTGTTGCATAATAGTGAAGATACACGATGCTCTCTCCCACTGTTTCGAAATATAGTGTTGGAGAATCAAAAGTGAACTTTTCTCTCACTTGTAGTGTCTCGAGATCTATCACGTAAATGCTGGGGTCCCTGGAACAAGTAACATAGAGGTTTTTCTGAGATATCTTCAGCACTGTGGGATAGTTTCCTACTTGAATACGTTTCACAAACTTTCCAAAGATCGTATAAACAACCACACTTCCCCTGTGATAGTCGCTCACATATACATTTCCAGCATGATGGACCGCCCAGGTCGGATAAGAAAGGCCTGACGATATCTCTGAGAGAAACTGACCCGTATCGGTGAGAATCAAGACCGAGACAGGTTTGGGCCTAATCAAACAAACAATACCCTCATTGAGGGTCATCTTTGTATACCCATAACCAACACCAATCGTTATGATTTCATATGCGAAAAACGAGCAAGTAAAGAGGAAAAAGAGGAGTACGAACTTCTTCATCTCGATCTTTCTCCGAGTAGGGTGAAAATTGAGATGGTCAAATTAACTAAAGAAAAGATCTGCACTATTCTCTCCTCACGCCACCCCAGTAATTCGAAATGATGATGGATTGGAGACATCTTGAAAACCCTTCTTTTGAACAGTTTGTAGCTACTCACTTGTATCATCACACTGAGAGTTTCGATGATAAAAACGCTCGAGCAAAGCAGAGCGACTATTTCAGTAGATGTTCTGATGGAAACAACAGCTATCAAAGCGCCGAGTGCCAGTGCACCTGTATCACCCATCATTATCCTCGCAGGTTTAATGTTGTAAAAAAGAAAGGCCATCAGACAAAGTGAAAGTAGAATCAGTGAGTCTGCTTTTTCTCGAAGTAAAAACCAGTACGGTATAGCTGAAGTGAGAAACACGCTCGCTGCAAGACCATCCAGGCCATCGGTTAAGTTTGAAGCATTGCTGAGTCCAGTTATCAACAGAACGGCGAAGATCCAATAAAAAGTGCCCAACTCCAAGCGCTTATCGATGAAAGGAATGACAATACTGGTATCCGGTTTGATCATCAATACAAGAATCGTCGAGAAGGAAATTTGAAGTGAGAACTTTTGCCAAGCTCTCAATCCAAGTGATCTTTTTCTGATCACACTGAGTAAGTCGTCTAGAAAGCCAATGGTTGCGAACAAAGCGATTGTCAAAGCATCTGCAAGATGTCCGAAAGCTAAGCAGGAAAGAGCACTGAAGATTACAAACAATACACCCCCCATAGTTGGGGTGCCAGCTTTGTAACCATGCAAATCTGGACCTTCTTCCCTGATAAACTGACCCACGCGGAGTACTCTGAAGAGTTTTATCAAGAGTGGATATAGCAGGATACACGGAAGAAAGGTGGTGAAGAAATATTTCATACTGTGCTTCCTCCTGTGAAAAGTTTCAAAACTTTCTCCATAGCGACTGCACGAGATGCCTTGAAAAGCACAGCATCTTTCGGCTTAAGTAAGTTTTGTAACTTTGAGACTATGACGTCTGGTCGATCACTCTTTATTATGATCTTGGAACACTCCATAACGTCGATTTCATGATCCACGTTGTACACAAATACACCGTCAAGCTGTTCAAGAATCTTACCAAGTTCTTTATGTGTTTCTTCAGAAAATTCACCCTGTTCTTTTATCGAACCAACGACGGCATAAGTTCTTTTACCAAGTTTTTTCAAGGTTTCCACCGCCACTTTAAATGATTCCAGGCTCGCGTTGTAAGTGTCGTCGACAACGTAAACACCATCAATTTGCTGGACTTTGAATCTACCCGCCACAGGCACAAAATCTTCCAGTTTGGAAAGATCGGCTTTCAACTTCAAAACGTCTAAAACCGCGAGAACTGCGGCGATATTAACCAGTTGTCCAACGTTGAGAATTGTTGAAAAACGTATTGTTCTTAAACTACTTGGAGTTTTGTAAAAAGCCACCGTTGAGAAATTCTCATAAGCATATGTGTCAAGTTGGTACTCGCCCTTCTGGAAACCGAAGGTTATAACACTCCGATTTCCCACTCTTTCAAGAATTCTTTGATCATCATGTACAATAGCGACACCATCTTCATGAAGGTTTTGGATTATTTCGAGCTTGCCTAACAGTATTTGCTCGATGCCTCCGGCGATACCTCTATGTGCAGTGCCGATATTCAAAAGTACTGCAACGTGTGGCCGAGCTATTTGACACAAGATAGCTATGTCTCCCGGTTTGTTCATCGCCATCTCCAAAATTGCATATTTTTGACCCTCATAATCGTTGAGTATGGATAAAGGCAATCCTATCTCTGTGTTAAGATTTCCGGGGTTCCTGAAGGCAAGGTTTTCGCCAAGACATCTATAAACTATTTCCTTTGTTGTGGTTTTGCCATTCGAACCTGTGATACCGACGATCGTTGGGTTGTAACGAGCTAATTTCTGCACAGCGAGTTCCTGAAGGAAGCGTTTCGTATTTTCTACAAGGATCAATTTCTCCCTCGGAGCATCAACTTCGCGCTCTACTATGGCGAAAGCTGCTCCTCTATTTAGAGCCTCGTCGACGTAGAGATGCCCGTCCGTTCTCTCACCCTTGAGGGCCACGAAAATACACCCTTCAAATACTTCACGTGAATCGATCACAAATTTTGCGTTTTCAAACATGCCTTTTTTCCCTCTGGTATTCCTGAAGAATCAATTCCCTTACGATATCCGCGTCTTTAAAGGGTACCTTCCTTTCATCTGTGAAAATCTGATACTCTTCATGTCCTCTACCAGCGATGATTACCATATCGCCTCTGTTAGCAAGCGTGAGAGCCGTTTCAATAGCTTCGCGACGATCAGGTATTACAAGATATGCAGCCCCGGGTGGTACACCTCGTTCCACCTCAGTGAGTATCTCGTAGGGATCTTCACCCCTGGGATCATCTGTAGTTATGATAGCTACATCCGAATAAGCACACACTACTTGAGCCATCATGGGTCTTTTACCTCTATCGGCTTGCCCACCGGCTCCGAAAACAGTAATGATCCTACCACTTGACAAACGCTTTGCGGTAATCAAAGTTTTTTCAAGTGCATCTGGACTGTGTGCGAAATCTACGACGACATCTATGCCCAACAGTGAACCTTCTTGTATAAACTGAAATCGGCCATCTACTCCTTCGAATGAGGCAATCGCATTTGAGACATCGTTTGGATCATAGCCGAGTTCCACTAAGCCAGCGAAAACCAACGAGGCGTTGTATGCGTTGTGATAACCAGGGATCCTGATCCAAAGCTTGTACCTTCCTGCAGGACAATCTATTTCGAAATGCGTTCCATGTTTGCTCACATCAACATTTTGGATACGATAATCGCTCTGTCGCGAAATGCCATAAACGATTTTTCTAACCCTTTTTTTCAAGAGATGAGCATAATCATCACTGATCAGTGCAAATCCACTTTCTTTAAGGAGGTCAAAAATGTGTAGTTTTGTTTGTGTATACTCTTCAAATGTTTGATGGAAGTCTAAATGATCTCTCGTTATGTTCGTTAGAGCAACTATATCAAATCTCACAGTTTCAACGCGTTTCAACGCCAATGCATGTGATGAAACTTCCATTGCGAAGTGAGTTCCACCTCTATCAGCAGTTTTGCGCATGGCCTTCAAGATCTCAATGGCGCTTGGTGTAGTATTATCGTGATGAAACTTTGGTTCACCGATTATCTCGTAATATACAGTTCCAAGGAGGCTACCCTCACTTGATAAACTGCGCAGCACGTGGTGAAATAAGTGGACACTGGTTGTTTTTCCATTAGTTCCTGTGACACCAGCAACTAAAAGCTTTTCATACGGTTTCTCATAAAAGCAATCTGCTAGAATTGCTTCGGCCAATCTTGTGTCACTGACGATCAGATGTGGTATCGTTGAATTGAGAGGGCGATCAGATACGAGCAAAACGGCACCTTTGTTGTAGATTTCTTGAGCTATTTCGTGCGAATCAAATTTTCTACCCCGGTGGCATACAAATAGGCATCCTGGTTTTACTTGACTGGAGTTGTTCACTACGTCAACAAACTTCTCAACAAGCTTACCATTGAGCTTAATGTCGATGAGTATGGGTTTCAATGACTCAATTGCTTTTTCGAGTTGCATTTGATCACCTCTATCCGAAATTGTAATACCTCCCGGCTACCTTGACAAGGACGACAAGATGTGTTATGCTGAAATTAGCACTCAATGTATGAGAGTGATAATATGAAGAGGGAAACCAGGGTGAATGAGAGGCAAAAGAAAATACTTTACTGTGTAGTTAGAGAATACATCTTGACTAAAAAGCCTATTAGTTCAGAACACGTCTTGAACGTGTCGAATTTGTCTTGCAGTGGCGCGACAGTGAGAAATGATTTGAGAAAACTTGAGTATCTGGGGTATCTGTATCAACCGCATACCTCGGCTGGCAGGATTCCCACGGATAAGGGTTTTAGATTCTACGTTGATGAAACTCTGAAACTCGCCAAAGATTACGCACAGAAATCTCATCAGGTGAACGTGCGTTATCCGATGACTTACGGTGATATGGAAAAAATATTAGAAGGGGCTACGATCGCTCTGGCTCGTATGACCAGAGGAGCTGTAGTTTTGGAGAAACCAGATACAGCGCGATTGAAGTTGCTCAGAGCAATCGTAACTCCAATCACTTCTGATCATTACTTGGTGTCGGTGATAACAGAACTAGGGTTGATAAAGTTCATGCCATTCCGTACCTTTGGAGGTGTTGATCATGCAAGACTTGAAGCACTCTTGAATCACGTACTGAAAGGTCGAAGCATTGAAAGTCTTTCTGGAGGCATCTTTGAAGGTGACTGGGACGAGTCCCTTATAGATCTTTCAGAAGAGCTGATCAGTTCATTGAAGGATGATCTCAGGAACAGCATGATAAAAGTCGGGTTGGATGTTCTTGTAAGCAGCGAAAATTTTAACATAGACGAGATCAGGAGTTTATCAAAGTTTCTGTCGGATGATGCTTCAATTAAATCTTTCTTATCGAAAGTTAGCGAAACTCCAGCAATTTTTATAGGGAGCGAACATGGTATAGAAGGCATGGGGAGATTTTCCATCTTCATTGATTCCTATCGTAAAGCTGATGAACCGATGG
>CAYXCE010000054.1:0-903 GCA_964463395.1 uncultured Pseudothermotoga sp. | reverse complement strand
TGGTCGTCACGTCGAAGGTGGTAAAGTACGAAGAGATAATGAATGTTTTGACATACGTCACAAGTAGGCTTACCGAGTATTTCACCATTGTGACAAGGGAGGTGGAAAGATGATGGTGGAAAACGGGCGAACAAACGAAATGATTGAGGATAAAAGACAGGCTCTGGAGGAGGAAAATTTGATAGAAAAACTTTCAAAGGAGAAAGAGGAACTGTTAAAACATCTCAAAGAGTTGAAAGCTCAGTTTGAAAACTTCAAAAAAGATTCGCTCAAGGAGCGCGAGATGATTCTCAAGAACGCTAATGAATACTTACTTGCAAAGCTCATACCTGTACTCGACGACATGGATCGTGCGTTTTCAATCGCTCAAGAAGTGGGATCCTATGAAGATTTTTACAAAGGCATGAAGATGATCCACCGAAAGCTGTGGAAAATTCTGAATGATGAGGGATTTTTCAGAATAGAAGTGGGTCAAAAATTTGATCCATTCGAACACGAAGCCGTCGAGAAAGTAGAAACTGGCGAGAAAGAAGAATACGATATTCTTGAAGTTGTTGAAAACGGTTACAAGTATCATACTAAGGTCCTTAAGCCGGCGAAGGTCAAAGTCGCGGTGAGACCCGCAAGAGGTGAAGAAGGTGCCAAGACAGTATAAAGATTACTACGCCATCTTGGGTGTACCGAGGGATGCCTCGGATGAAGAAATAAAGAAAGCTTACAAGAAATTGATAAAACAGTGGCATCCAGACCTACATCCTGAAAACAAAAAAGAGGCTGAGGAAAAGTTCAAAGAGATTCAGGAAGCTTATGAAATTCTTAGTGACCCTCAGAAACGGGCCATGTATGACAGATTTGGTTATGTTGGTGAACATGATTTTTCGCAACAGACTTCGTCTACTACTT
>CAYXCE010000053.1:0-7815 GCA_964463395.1 uncultured Pseudothermotoga sp. | reverse complement strand
AGACTACGAAACACAACTGGACGAACGTATCATGAAAATAGTCGGTGAATGATTTTAAATAGCGTTGTCAGCCACCCTTGGCGTGAAAGAAGATTTAAACCACATAATAGCATCTCTCAACGAATCTTCTATGGGCCTTGGTGTATAACCAAGTTCTTTTGCTGCTTTCGAATGCGAATAGATGTAGTTCCTGCTGAGTGTGAACACCGCATAGGGAGTGAAAGGTACTTTTCTGCCAAAGAGGCGACCGAGCGTAGTAAAGCACGAAACGGGGTAGGCAAGCCATGTTGGAAGAAATAACTTTACGGAACATCGTGGTTCGATTCTGTCAAGCATTTGGACCAAAGCACGTACGGTTATTTGTGTGCCAGCGATTATGAAAATCTCTCCACACTTTGCTTTCTCGGAAGCTACTAGTAGAGCATGTGCAACGTCTCGTACATCCACAAAGTCGAAGCTTCCTTCCACTGCGATCTTTAATCTTCCACTCAAATGGAGTAACAACAAATTACCCATTTCAGAAACCCGCCAGTCATATGGTCCTATGATGCCAGTTGGGCAGAGCACTACAGCGTCGAGACCTTTTTTGGTCGCTTCTAAAACCAAATTGGTAGCAATCGCTTTGGATTTCGCGTAGGATCCTGTCACCTTCTCAGGATCGATTGGTACAGTTTCATCAACGAGCGAGCCTTTTGGAAGTTCTGCAAAGGCATGGACTGAACTGACATAGACCAATCTCGAATGATGCTTTAAACAAGATTCCACAACGTTTTTGGTTCCGTTCACGTTCACATCGTAGACCAAATTCTTCTTACCAAAGATCGAAATGACGGCTGCCAGATGGAAGACCGTTTTTGTCCCTCGGCAGAATTCATCGATTAAGTTTCGATCCCTCACATCACCTTTCATGATCTCTACGTTCAAACCTTCCAACGGTCTGATGTCTTCGAAAGGTGCAACCAAAACTTTGACTTTTTCACCTGCTTCGACGAGCCTTCGAACAAGCACGTTCCCAAGATGTCCTGTGCCACCGGTGACGGCGATCATTTTATCGGCCCCTCGTAGAGTGAGAACGCAGAAAGGAATTTCTCGAAACCTTGCGATACGATGGCCAAATCAGATGGACTGAGTTTGGAAGAGATTGTTTCGACAAGCTTGGACAACTCTTCCATCAGTTCGTTGTAGACTTTTTTTCCATATTCTGTGACTTGGATGTGAACGATCCTTCTGTCAGAGTTGCTGGGATTTCTCCGAACGAAACCTTTCCTTTCAAGAACATCGACGAGATGTGTAACGTTCGCTTTCGTCATAGAGAGAGCATGAGCGAGGTCTTTCATCTTGCACGGTTCATGCTTGAGCAAATAGAACAGTGTATAAAGTTCCACCGCGCGTAGTTTTTCTAATTCCGGATGAAACTTGATCATCTTCGATAAAGTCAGCGTTAATCCAATGACAGCTTCTACAATCTTTCTCCCATCCACGAGCATCACCAAGGTTATTATATAGTAAAAATATTAAACTGTCAAATAAATAAACCAATAGTCGCGACAAGATACCGCCCTCTAAGATCCGGACTTAATTCGTAAAATCGGGTTATTTTGGTGATCCATTTCTGTTTCTTCTTTGATGCCGTTGCTTCGATTAGAAGTTTCGTGCCTTCTCTTATTTTTTGGAAATTTTCCAATCTTTCTTGACCAAGCATGATGAACATATTATAGAATGAAAATAAGAGTTGTTGGATTCGTGGCAGCGGGGGTGAAAGGATGAAGCTGAGAACATGGATGATGATTTTCGTTCCAGCCATGATAGTTGTTGCTTGCTTGCTCATCACCTACCTTGGCATTTTCTTTGTCGCTCGCATGAACTCTTCTTGGCAGAAGATATACACGAACGAGATCTACGAAGACGTGTTGTCCAAGATCAAGGCTGAGCAAGAAAAAGCCGCTTTGATCGTCGACACCATACTGAAAAACGAAGCGATCGTGAAAGCTCTCGCCCAGAAAGATCGCGACACACTTATAAAGTTGGCCACACCGTACCAGGAGATGTACAAGCAAAAGTACGATTTTCATCAGTTACACTTCATCACCGCAGATGGGATATCGTTCGTGAGGATGGCGAGTCTACAAAGATTCGGTGACGATCTGAAAACTTACAGACCGGATATTGCTTTCGTCGTGAACAACAGACAACCCACCCATTCGGTCAGTGTCGGTGCACTGGGACCGATGATAAGATACATAGCACCGGTCGTGGAGGTGAAAGTACAAGCCCAGATGGCGAAGACACTCAGCTCCATGAGTGAAGAGATGAAGAGGATTTCAGATCATCTGAACAATCTTGTAGCGAGTTTCAAAGTGTAAAAGCAAGTTGAAAGGTGGCGTGTTTGATGAAAGCTTTCTTTTTGAAACAACCGATGATGCGACGTATGCTCTATGCGTTGGCTCCGGTTTACATATTCGCTCTTTTCACTTATGGATTGAGAGTGATCCTGCTCAGCTTGGTAGTCTTCCCTGTCGGTGTTTTCATGGAATATCTCTTTGAAAGAATCAAGAAAAAACCTGTCAGCGAGGCTGTCTTGGTCAGTTGCACGCTCTTTGTGCTCGCCATGCCACCGAAGGTTCCGTTGTGGATCGCTGCAGTGGGTATAGCGTTCGGTATCACCTTTGGAAAATGTGTCTACGGCGGTTTTGGAAGAAACATCTTCAACCCAGCCATAACTGGAAGGCTGTTCATCTATATAACTTTCCCTGCGTTCATGACGGCTGGGTGGGTCAGCCCAAGCTTCTTTGGAGTTGATGCAGTTTCGAGCGCCACGCCCTTGGAGTTGTTGCGCGAAGGTACACAGGTAAAACTGTGGAACCTTTTCCTTGGTTGGCGCGCTGGTTCTATCGGAGAAGCTCCGATCTTTCTCATCGTCCTGTCGGCATTGTATCTGATCTTCACCAAAACCGCGAGTTGGCGCATCATCGTGTCCACACTCGGCTCGGCGTCGATTTTGACTTTTCTGCTCGAACTTTTCAAAGTCCCTAAAGCATTACCTGCAATTCCAGCTTTGTTGTCTGGTAGCCTTTTCTTCGTAGCGGTCTTCATGGCGACAGATCCTGTCTCTTCTCCGAGAAAGATCAAAGCCCACTGGCTTTTCGGGATGATCGTGGGTGTGTCTGGTGTTCTCATACGCACGTTTTCACTCTTTCCAGAAGGTTGGAGTTTTGCGATCATGTTAGGTAACGTTTTCGCTCCCCTCTTGGATGAGCTGATTCAAGAGAAAAAGAAGGTGAGAGCGTGAAGCTCGATAGAGAAAGCAAAATATACACGATTCTTTTCACTTTCATCGTGAGTTTCTTCTTCGTCTTTTTACTCTCTGCGGCCAACTCTTTGACGGTAGAAAGATCCAAGAAAAATCAAGAGCTATTCAAAATTAGAGCCATACTCAACGCACTCAACGTTTCATTCTCGAACGACGAAGAAGCACTCGAGAAGTTTTCTAAATTCGTTCAGCGTGTTCAACCATCGGATATAGAACTCTACAGGGCGAGTCTGGATGGTGAAACATTCTACGCACACGTGTTTCAAGGTAACGGTTTGTGGGGTCCGATCGCTGGGGTGATCGCTGTGGACGCAACGGCGACGAAGATAGTGGGTATAGATTTCGTTTCACAGAATGAGACTCCTGGACTGGGTGCGAGGATAGAAGAAAGGTGGTTCAAAGAGCAGTTCAGGGGAAAAAGCGCCGAAAAGGGATTGATTGTTACCAAAACGAGAACGGGTGCAGAAAACGAAGTCGATGCGATCACGGGAGCCACTTCCACATCCAAGGCGGTGGAACGGATCATCAACGACGCACTGAAAGATCTGAAGAAAGCGTTGGGGGTGAGACCATGAAAATCAGGGAAATCGCAACTAAGAACCTCTGGTTGGAAAATCCCGTGTTCGTTCAGATACTCGGTATCTGTTCCACGCTCGCTGTGACGAACAATCTGAGGAACACTCTCGTCATGACCGTGGGGGTTTGTTTCGTCACTGCGCTGTCGAACGCCACCGTTTCGGCTTTCAGATCTCTCATTCCACGTAAGGTGAGGATGATGGTTCAAGTTTTGGTCATATCGTTCTACGTGATCTTGGTCGATCTCGTTCTGAGGGCGTACCTACCAGAGGTGAGCAAAGCGTTGGGACCTTACGTGGGTCTGATCATCACCAACTGTATCATCATGGGTAGGGCGGAAGCTTTTGCGCAGGCGAATCCACCTTTGATTTCCTTTTGGGATGGTTTGACATCCGGTCTTGGTTACATGCTCGTTTTGGTAACGATCGCATTCGTGAGGGAATTGCTCGGTTTTGGAAGTTTGATGGGTTTCAAGATCCTACCGGCTTCTTTTGTACCGTGGACGATCATGGTGGTCCCTGCGAGCGCTTTCTTCGTTCTGGCTTGCTTCATCTGGATTGCGAGAACTGTGCAGTTGAGAAAGAAAGGTGGTGGTAAATGATGATACCACAGATCAATCCGTTCCTTTTGTTGATTGCCTCTATCTTCACGAGCAATGTCCTTCTGAGTTATTTTTTGGGGATGTGTTCGTTCATATCGATTTCAAAAGATCTGAAATCTTCGAACGGTTTGGGCATGGCAGTCACATTGGTGATGACGATCACGACGGCTGCGAATTGGATCTTGGAGAAGTACGTCATACAGCGCTGGGATCTTTCTTATCTGAGGTACATTCTCTATATAATCATGATCGCTGCGGTAGTTCAAATGCTCGAGATGATAATCGATCGTGTTTCACCGGCGCTCTACATTTCGCTCGGCATTTTTCTACCACTCATCACTGTGAACTGCGCTATCTTAGGTGTTGCTCTGTTCATGCAGTTGAGAAACTATTCACTGATCCAATCTGTGCTCTACGGATTTGGAAGCGGGCTCGGTTGGTGGCTGGCCATAGTTCTGCTCGCGGCCATAAGGAAGAGGACCGAGAACGCACCAATACCGTCCGGCTTGAAAGGCGTGGGTATCACGCTCATCACCATAGGTCTCATGGCGATGGCATTCATGGGTTTTGCGGGCATGTTGCCCGTTCAGTGATTGGAAGGTGATTTCGATGGACTTTCTTGCACCATTGGTAGTTTCTTCTCTCAGTGCGGGTCTCGCATTGGCGATTTCCATAGTCGATGCGATCGTGAACAACTATGGTGAAGTCGAGATAGACATAAACAGGGGAAAGAAGAAACTGAAAGTCAAGGGTGGATCACCCTTGCTTCAGACCCTCGCCGCGCAGAACATCTTCGTTCCTTCCGCGTGTGGTGGTAGGGGGAGTTGTGGCGTGTGCAAGGTGAAGATTCTTTCCGACGTGGGACCTTATTTGCCAACGGAATTACCTTACATGAGCAAAGAAGAGATGACGAACAACGTTAGACTGTCGTGTCAGATAAAGGTCAAAAAAGATCTTCAGATCGAACTTCCCGAGGAACTCTTCAAAGCTCAGAGGTTCAAAGGTATCGTTGAAAGCATCAAAAACCTCACTTACGATATAAAAGAGCTCAGGATAAGGCTCGTCGAACCGAACAGCATCGATTTTCTTGCTGGTCAGTACATCCAACTCGTCATACCACCTTACGAAAAAGTGACACAGTCAGTGCAACGGGCTTATTCGATATCTTCGCCACCGAGCGATTCTGGGCACATAGAGTTGGTGATAAGATTGGTCCCTGGAGGTATAGCGACGAGCTATATTTTCAACCACATGCAGGAAGGTGAGATAGTCGAGTTCGTTGGTCCTTTCGGCGAGTTCTATATGAGAAACACTCAGGCAGACATGATCATGATCGCCGGCGGTAGTGGTATGGCACCTATAAAATCCATCATCCTGGATATGATAGACAAAGGTATCAGAAACAGAAACGTGTGGTTCTTCTTTGGTGCGAGAAGTAAAAGAGACCTGTTCTATGTGGAGATGTTTCGAGCGATCGAGAAAGAATGGGACAGGTTCCATTTCATCCCGGCCCTTTCCAATCCGAATCCCGAAGACGACTGGACTGGAGAAGTGGGTCTGATTACCGATGTGGTGGACAGATATTTAACGAACATCGTACCCAAGGACAACGAGAAGGAAGCCTATCTGTGTGGAAGCCCGGGCATGATAAACGCTTCGATACAGGTACTCCAAAAGCACGGTATAGGCAAGATTTATTACGACAAATTCGCTTGATGGGTGGTGAGACGATGAAAATGACTCCAGAGCAACTCAGAGCGCAAGAGAACATGAAACCCGGTAAGATAACGGCCGATGGTTTTCTGGGTGAAGACGATAGGAACATAGCTGACATAATTCAGGAAGACGAAGCTTCGTTCACTAGGCTCGGTCTCGATTTCAAAGAAGTGGCTGAGCTCATGCGAAAACTCGTGAGGGAAGGTCTAAAAGGTTTGGGTGAACCCATCGTGTACGAAAAATGGGAAATAAAGATTGATGAAGCACGAGGTTTTCTACCATGCCCTTACCAAGATGGCGTTTTCAGAAAGAGAGTCGCCACGGTGAAGAACCTCAAAAACAACGAACAAATCATTTTCAGTGATCTTTCCATACATCTGCTTGAAAAGCACCATTTTCTGCAAGGTAGAGGCTCTAAATTCAGACTCGAACCGGAAAAGATCAAGAAGGTTTTCTACGATTGAGATGTCGAAGGTTCTGCCAGCACTTTTCTTCGTGATATCATAACATTTTGAATCGTCTTCTATTTCTCATGTTTTTCTTTTTTTCTTTATGAAATGGACAATGGGGGCGATGAAATTGTGGATGACAGATCCAAAATATGTTAGGTCACTCCTCATTGCGTTGGTCATAGATGGGTGTTTTTTGTTGATTTTCGTTGCAGTATTGTATTCTTTGAGAGTTGAATGGTTCATTCTGTTGGCTTTTCTGTCTCTCTACGTTCCAATCACCTTGATCGATACCCTCCAATTCCTGAACTATTCGAAAGGCATCTTTGTCAGCGATTTTGAAATAATTCTGCCAGGTGTTATCAAGAAGAAGTTTTCTGCTCAGGAACTGGAAAAAATAGTTCTGTCTGACAGAAGGTCGCGGATGAGGAACAACTATGTTGCCACGTTCTTCTTGAAAGGAAAGCGATTTTCTCACAGTGTGACATTTTCATCCGCTGAAAAGAGACAAGAGATCGTTGAACTGATATGTGAATTCTGTCCACACGTTCAGATCACGGATCGGACGAAAAAGCGTGAGTGATATTTGGATTTTGACCAACTCGAATTGTAGAATATTCATGTCCTGATATCGCTCAATGGAGGTGAGTTCATGAGGAAGTTGTTGGTGGGATTTTTTGTTGTTTTGGTTGTGTTCCTTGGTTTTGCGAAAACTACGATCACTCTCTGGCATGCCATGAGTGGACAGAATCTGAAAGCACTCGAGGAAATTGTCAAGGGATTCAACGAAACTCACCCTGACATCGAGGTTGTTCCAGTCTTCACGGGTAGTTACGCCGAGACACTCACCAAAGCCATAGCGGCTTACAGGAACAACACACACCCTCACATCGTTCAGGTGTACGAGGTTGGTCTCCAAACGATGCTCGACAGTGGTGCCATTGTTCCTGTTTATGAACTTGCAGAGCCAAACTTTGACTGGGGAGACATAGTGGTTCCAATACTCAATTATTACGCCGTGGATGGTAAACTTTATTCAATGCCATTCAATTCATCGACAGCGATTCTCTACTACAACAAAGACATATTTGCAAAAGCCGGGCTCGATCCAAATAGACCACCTACAACCTTCGATGATGTTTTCGAATACGGCAAGAAAATAG
>CAYXCE010000052.1:0-7815 GCA_964463395.1 uncultured Pseudothermotoga sp. | reverse complement strand
GCCATTCTTCACCTGAGAAAACTAGAACTCCCGCTCTTTCGAAGGGATTGTTCACCGATATCTTGTTAACGGAACGACTCAGCAGAACGATTGCGCCTTCTAAAACTCTTTTTCTGACAGTCTCTACCTCGCCTGTATCCACAGGGGGCTTCACAGTCAGGATTGGTAATCTCCCAAATGTTTGGCCTTGGATCGTCACGAATGCGACATCGAAGCCCAATTCGCGCAACTGTCTTGTTTTCTCCTCGTTGTCGACCAATGCGGGACAAGAGATCCTTCGGTTCAACAACGCTCTGACTGTATCCACGTTAATCTTAGCTGTTGCGTTCAAGATGGGTACTACCCCTGCCGAGGTGAAACCTTCGATCATGTAAGAGAGCACCTGCGCCGTGATGAAAGGTGAACGTGAGATTTTATCCAAGGGTGTTGGATCGTTATCCGTGAGTACGTCGAGTGTTCCAAACACCACGTATTCGAAACCCCGAGCGCGTGCCAACATACCAGCAACGTACGCAACATCCCTTGCGATTTCCAGGTTCTGATTGCAACCCAAGGACAAAAGAGAAACGTCCTTCAAGATTGTCTGCAGAGGGACGAACAGAACGCAATCGCCTTGACAAGTTGAAAGCTCCGTACGGAGATCAATCGAGCAGACCACGCTCGAGCAGATCGAGGACGAAATTGCCAGGACCACCCAAAAAATTTTCGTCCACAACGACATCCGCCACCTCCTTCAAAGCCTTGGTTCCATTTCTTACAGCTACGCCTAAGCTCACGCTTTTGAGTAGATGTATATCGTTGTCGTTATCTCCGAAAGCCATCGCTTCCGAAAGATCGAACCCCAACCGATCTGCAAGCAGTTTCAAGGCGCGTCCCTTGTCCGTTTGCGAAGGAACAAAATCAAGGTAATTGCTGAAAGATTTGAAGATGAGAACATTTGGAAAGGCATCTCTCAACATGGGAATGACCGCGTCCAATCTTTCGGGTTCGGCGATGGCAAGTAACTTTGTTGCACCGCATCTTGCCACCAACTTCACCAAATCGGTTGTGAATGTGAGTTCTATGCCAGCGTGATCGCTGTAAGCTCTTGCTTGCTCGTTGTCCTCTTCAACGATGAGCTTGTCATCAACGTAAGCTTGCCTGTGGATTTTCATTTCTCTGAGCGTCTCGATTATTCGAGAGGCTTGTTCGGGCTCAATTCTGAGTTCCATTATCTTTCCCAACTGTGGTGTCCACACTACAGACCCGTTGTACGCTATCGTGGGGAATTCCAGATCGAAATAACGTTTCAACAATTTTCTGACCGATGGTAACATTCTACCACTGGCGAAAACGATCTTTTTACCCTTTTCCAGAAGGGTGTTTATGGCTTTCAGATTCGAAGGATGAATGTTATGCGAATCAACCAAAATTGTTCCATCCAGATCGAACACGAAGATTTTCAAGGTTCGACTCCCTCCTGCCATATCCTTTCAAAGAAATCTATATATTCTTTGACTAAATCCTTGCGCTTCAGTATCATCATCAGCTCGGCATTCCTTGTGTAACCACTTTTCGTGGCGTTGGCTGAACCACTTATAACTACTCGTCTGTCGATGATGAAGAGTTTCGTGTGCAGTGTGATGGGTTCCAAAACTCTTAACTCTAAACGTGATTTTGGCATGTTTTTCAGCGAGGAAGAATTCAAGAACCATCGATCGACGAGCAATCTGATCTTCACATTTCTACTCGCAAGGATCTTCAACATAGCCCAAACTTTTGGATGGGTCAAAGCATACATGGCTATATCTACAGTTTTATCAGCCTTGGAAAGTTCTTCAAGTAGGAGATCTTCGAGATGAGAATTCACCAATTTCAAGTCATCGTGTTCTATGAAGATTTGTTTTACCTCTCCATCCCAGAGGGACTCAAAGAGATCGGCAAGTTCTGAAACTATGAGTGGATCTTCAACGAGTAAAATATCGTTCAGCGAATTTTTCAAACTGTTCTGGGTAAAATTTGCGGAACCAATTAAGGCTCTTTCGCCATCTATGGCGATGAATTTCAAATGTAGCAGGGAATTTTCGACATCTACTTTTGTGCGCGTGCCGGTGGGTGCCACTCCAGTTTCAAACATCACTCTCACATCTACACCACGGTGTGAGGCTTTACTCAACGCTGATAGTAAATTTTCTTCGTTCAAAGAAAAAGTGCACACGTACACGTACTGTGAAGCCTCATCCACTAGTTCGCACAACCAGTCTGTGGATTGAAGAGGTGTGAACACGAGTTGAAAAGCGAACGACAAACATGCTGAAAGACACAGGAGAAATGTCCTCACATCTTAATATTATACAGGGGTGAAAGAGTTGCGACCTTTCCAGATCAGCGATCTGGTGTTATGTCTCGCAACAGGTCCGATAGGAACGAACACTTATTTGTTGAGAACCGAACCTGTGATCGTCATCGACCCAGGTTACGGTATTGGATCGATCGTGAAAAGATCCTGTGTGGTGTTCCTCACTCATGGTCATTTCGACCACATCTGTGGTCTAAAGGAACTCAATGTTGAAAAAGTTTACGTTTCCAAGGAAGATTCGATATATCTGAAAGATCCTTCCTTGAACCTCTCTATTCACTTCGGGGAACGTTTCACTTTCGAAGGATTCGTTGAGATCCTCACGAATGATACGTTGAGCGAGTGTGGGGTGGATTTTCAGGTGATCTATGCACCCGGTCATACACCCGGTTCGATCTTGCTCAGAACCAATGGTGTCATCTTCAGCGGTGATACAATCTTTTTGGACAGTATCGGCAGGACAGATCTTCCCGGAGGCGATGAGGTGGCGATGTCGAAGACACTGAATCGGCTGAGAAAAATTTTGAGGAGTTTTCCACCAGACTTGCTGATCCTTCCGGGTCATGGCGAATTTGGAAAGGTCGGAGATATCTTGAAATACAACGATTTTTTGAAGGAGGAAGAAAGGTGAGAAAGATTTTCTTGGTTTTCATTTTTCTTTCGATCCTGGGTGGATGTGCGATCAGAATCGCAGAGGCTCCACCTCGCATCTATTCGCTTGAATCTGCTCTGAGAATCGTTCAGGGTAAGTATGTTTTGGTTCACATCGATAAAGTTGACGTTTATGAAGGGATTGATGCGAAAGGAATGGTAGCGATCTATCGTGGTGGTAAAGGTCAAATGCTTCTGTTTTACGGTTTCAAGATGTTCGAAAGCTCTCCAAGAAATTTGTGGAAGTCTATAGTGAAGAAGTACGGTATTTGGAATTTTGGAATCCACTTAGATTTTCCATCTTTTGGTTATTACAGCGCGAGCAGGAAAGGCAAGTTCATCACCACTTGGTGGAAAGACGTCTGGCTGTTTGTTATCGAATCGAGTGATAATCACAGGGATTTCGTGAGGGACGTCACGAACGCTTTTGCAGAGGTGGGAGGTATGTTGAAATGATCGTGTTGGGTCACAGAGGTTATTCGGCGCGCTATCCGGAGAACACGCTCATCGCTTTCAAGAAAGCACTCGAATTTGGAGCGGATGGAATTGAGCTGGATTTGAGAGGCACGAAAGATGGCAGAGTCGTGGTGATACACGACGAAGATTTGAAGAGATTGTGTGGCGTAGATGTCAAAGTATCAGACCTAACCTTCGAGGAACTCAACAGCTATACAGTTAGTGGTGAGAAAATCCCAGCCTTCGAGGAGGTACTCGTTCTATTGGATCAAAGACGCATTCTGAATGCGGAAATAAAGGAAGCAAGGGTTGCAGAGAAAACCTTACAGCTCATCGATGAATTTCATTTAACAAAGAGTACTGTTGTGTCTTCGTTCGATCACGAACTGATAGCTCGCTTGATAAAGCAAAGACCCGATATGAAGTTCGGTTTCCTCGTGGGAGAGGAACTGAGAAACGACCCTGTCGGATTGGTGGAAAGGTTGTTGCAGCACAGGCCGTACTCGATGCATCTACCGCACCAGCTCTTCGACTATCCATTTTTGCCAGAGAAGATAGTCAAGCTCGTTAAGAACTTCGATGTCAAGGTTTATGTTTGGACTTTGGACGACATCAACAAATACTGGCGTATAGAGCGTCACATAGATGCGGTGATAACCAACGAGGTTGAGCTCTTCGTGAACACCCTGAAGAGAACTTGAACGTCATGGGGTGAATCAGGTGTGCCGTCAGCTGTACAATGAACCGCTGAACCTTCACACCAGCTTCAAGATAGGAGGTCCAGCGAAGCTGTTTCTGATACCACAATCGATTGAACAGTTCGTCTGCGCTTTGAAACTTTTTCCGGGTGCGAAATTGCTGGGGAAAGGTACGAACGTTTTACCTCCGGATGAAGGTGTGGATGTGGTCATCAGTACGTTGGATCTGAACAGATTCTATTTCGACGGCGATTTATTGGTAAGCGAAGCGGGTACCTTGCTCAACAAGCTCTGTGTGGAGGCGGCAGAACGTGGACTTTCTGGTTTGGAATTCGCTTACGGTATACCCGGTACAATCGGTGGAGCGGTTTTTATGAATGCCGGCGCCTACGGCGGTCAAATGTGTGATGTGGTGGAGTGGGTTGAATTCTTCGATGGAAAAAACGTGGTGTTTGCACGCCGTGATCAACTTCATTTCTCTTATCGAGATAGTATCTTCAGGAGGAACGGTTGGGTGATCCTCAAGGTTTGTCTCAGATTGGTGAAATCCGATGGTAAGGTAGTTTATTCGAGGATGCAGCAAGTCATGAAGAAACGTGTGGAGACACAACCACTTGATCAACCGAGTGCGGGGAGCTTTTTCAAGCGTCCAAAACCAGATTTCTACGTGGGAAAAGCTATTGAAGAACTCGGTTTGAAAGGCTACAGGATTGGAGATGCGCAAATTTCCACCAAACACGCGGGTTTCATAGTGAACTTAGGATCCGCAACGGCGAAAGATGTGTTGACCCTTGCTGAAACTATAAAGAAGCTCGTGGAAGAAAAGTTCAACGTCGTTCTGGAGCCAGAAGTCGATGTATGGTAGGTGCCAACATGAAATTCCGGCCCGAGAGTGTTTTTTTAGTCTTACTCACAATTTTTTCCTTACTCTTCTTGCTCTGTTTTCAGTCGTACAGTTCTGCAAGATCACAATTGAGAAGGTACGAGAAAATTTTGGAGGCGTACAAGCTTTACGTGAACGAGCGATACGAGGAGTTCGAAAAGTATGTCGATGAAAACGATTTGAGAGAGCTCAAGAAACTTAGAGATGATTTGAAGAATCGTCTGTTTGAAAGATATTACGCGCTTGGGATCGCGAAGTTCCATGCAGGAGATTTTTCGTCGGCGGTTGAGAATCTCAAGAAAGCTCTTCAGCAACTCGATCGGGACGATCAAAGACGAGCAGAGTTGATCTACTTCATAGGTCAGGGTTTGATGAAAGCCGGGCGGATCAGTGAAGCCAAGTTTCAATTGAGTGCGGTGCTCGATATGCCGAATTCTCTTTATAGAACACAGGCGATATATCTTCTGATAGACCTTTACAAACAAACAGGGGAGAAAGAAAAGGCGGAACAAATCGCAAAGACGTATGGGGAGGCACTGAAATGATGAGAAATCTCTTCGGCACGGATGGAATAAGGGGTATATACGGTGAAGATCTGACCGACGAACTCGCTTACAAGTTGGGTTTGGCGCTGGGTGAACTTTACGGTTCTGCACAGTTTGTCATCGCGCACGACACGAGAGAATCGGCGGAACCTATTCAAGAAGCCATCGTGAAAGGATTGTTGGAAAAAGGAGCGAAGGTGAAGGTCGCCGGCGTACTACCCACTCCGGCGGTGGCAATGATCACAAAATTGCTGGATTGCTTCGGTGTGGTGATATCTGCTTCGCACAATCCTTACCAATACAACGGAATAAAAGTGCTCAGATCGGGTTTCAAACTCCCCGATGAGGAAGAAGGAACGATCGAATCGATCATGGAAAAGGTCTCAGGTGGTGTGCAGAAAGGTTTTTTGGAAGTGTCACCACAACTGCGCGATCTTTATTTGAAAACTGTTTTGAAACTGTTTGATGGTCTCGTTCTGTCCGGTTTTAAAATCGCGGTCGATCTGGCGAACGGTGCAGCGATCACAACCACACCAGAGGTTTTGAGCGCGTTGGGTGCGAACGTGAAATGTTTCTCGGATGATCCCAACGGTCGAAACATAAATGAAAATTGTGGTTCACAGCATCCAGAACAACTTGCCAAGCACATCTCGGGTTTTGACCTTGGGATTCTGCACGACGGTGATGCGGACAGGTGTGTTCTACTCAGTGAAAAAGGTGAAGAGATCCACGGCGACAAGATCATGGGCGTGCTCGGAGTGAGGCTCAGAGAGGAAGGTCGTCTATGGAAAGACACTGTGGTGGCGACGATCATGAGTAATAAAGGTTTAGAGGATTATTTACAAACCCGAGGTATAAAGCTTTTGAGGGTGAGAGTGGGGGACAAGTACGGGTTGGAAGGTATGTTACAAACAGGTGCAACCTTCGGTGGAGAGAGGTCTGGGCACATCATCTTTCTGGATAGATCGACCACTGGGGATGGATTGATAACCGCCCTCGAATTCTTGAGATTGATGGTCGTGACGAATAAGAGATCTTCCGAGTTGGGTGCAGAGGTTCAAGATTATCCGCAGGTCCTGATCAATGTACCGGTTCAGAGTAAATCGGTCGTGGAGCATCCATTGTTCAGAAAAGAGTTGGAGAAGTACACGGAAGGACCTTTTCGAATCGTCGTGAGGCCATCGGGCACTGAGAGGTTGATTCGGGTGATGGTGGAAGGAAAAGAGGAAGTTCAAGTGAAGCAGATCGCTGAAGAGTTGTGCGCCTTCATTCGCGATCTGGACGGGAGGTGATGCCAGTAAATGCGTCTTGCGATCTGCGTGGGTTCTTCGAGCGTTTCAGCGTTCGGAGAGAGAGGCCCTTTATGGATTTCACACAGTGGTGACCCGATCGGAACCGTTGAGAGGATCCTGCGAGATCTTCCGGAAGATCTCCAACTCGTCTTCACTGGCAGAAAGTTGAGAAAAATTTTCAAAGCTCCGAATATCCCAGAATCACTGGCAGTCGAATTTGCTTACAAGAACTTGAAACACAAGTACGGGGATTGCGATGGTATCGTTAGTGCCGGTGGTGAAAACTTTGTTCTGTACCAACTCGATCACACCGGTGGAGTGAGTTCGATACAGATAGGAAGTAAATGCGCATCCGGTACCGGTGAATTCTTCCTTCAACAGTTGAAAAGGATGGGCTTGGAACTTTCAGTCATAGATTCAGTGAATTCGGATGGTTTCTACAGACTATCTTCACGCTGTACGGTCTTCTGCAAGAGCGATTGTACTCATGCGTTGAACAAAGGAGTCCCAAAAGATTTGGTCCTCAACGGCTTAGGAAAGGTGATGGCTGACAAGATACTCCAACTCGCAAGCAACGCAGGTGTGAAGAGAATCCTGATCGTTGGTGGTACTACGAAAAATAAACTCATGCTGAAGCACCTCGATGGTCGTATCGATTACGTCATCCCCGAAGAAGCAATTTATTTCGAAGCTTTCGGAGCTTACCTGTGGCTCATCGAAAATCAGCCAGAAACTGTGAAGAAGTACCATATCATACCAAATCAGATACCTTCGGCTTTCCTCAGATTGCCTCCGTTATCGAATTACGCATCCATGGTGGAGTTCAAGACCATCGAAAGGGGAAAAGCCGAAGCGAACGATGAGTGTGTCCTCGGTGTCGATGTTGGTTCAACAACCACCAAAGCGGTACTCGTAAGGTTGAAAGACAAGAAAATATTGGCAAGCAGTTATC
>CAYXCE010000051.1:1545-7864 GCA_964463395.1 uncultured Pseudothermotoga sp. | reverse complement strand
GAGTATCACCGTCGATAACCAAGAAACGATTGGAACTGATCTGATCACCATGTTGAAAGGTTGCAGAAATGTGTAGATCCCGTCAGAAAGCCCCATGAGAAAGCCAAACACAGTGCCAACGATCAACGATAATCCCATGCCAAGAGAGGCGCGAAGAAAAGTCAATCCGATGGAACTGATCAACCTTCCGTCGAGAAGCAAACGATACGTGTAGATCAAAACTTTTCCAGGACTCGGGAAGATGAGGTCCGATGATACGAACCTCGCCACGACAAACCACAGAACAAAAAGGAAAAACGTCCCGAGGAGCAGGAAACTAAAACGCGAAGAACTTTTCATCTGGCACGGAAGGCATAGCGTTCGGATCAACCTGTCGTGTAACGTTCAAATAGCGAATAACCTCGAAAGTTATTTCACTGGCGGATTTGTACTCATACAAAGTTCTGGTCAGAGATTCTTCAACAACTTCAGCTGGTATGCCTCCGAGATACGGCGAAGATAAAGCAGACGCCTCACCCGCATTTTCAACGGCGTATTTAATGGATTTCTCTATGGCTACAAGAACTTTGTGAAGCGCTTCTTCTTCCAACGTTCTTGCAACGAATACACCGGTTATGGGCACTCTCGCGGGTAAGCCAGTATGTTCAGACCAGAGTTGCTGTAGATCATAAACGATACTTGCTTGAGCTTGCCTTAAGGCCAATGTTACGTAGGGTTCGGGAAGTACAGCGATCTTGACCTTGCCGGCACTCATGAGCGATACAATCTCGGGAGGAGTGGCATACCTTATCTTCACGTCCACATCTGGCTTCAGTCCGATGCGCTCCAGCGAGTATCTGATCAAAACATCCCCCGTTTGTCCTCTACCTTGAGGTGTATAAATCTCTTGACCCAGAAGATCTTTCAGATTCACCAAGTTGATATCTTTCGCAACTATGTAAAAACCACTCCACATTATGACAGCAGCGAGCTTGACGTTGATCCCCCTGCTGTAAAGAGACGCACCTATGGAGACAGGTAGAACTACCAGATCGACATTCTTTGCAGCGATCTGAGCACTCACTTGATCGAGTGTCCTCCAAAAATCGATCTTGATTTCCACATCGCTATCGACCTTTCTCTCAAGCAAACCAGCGAAAGCGACCACCGTTGGCCCAACTGGTATCAGCAAGCTGACTGCAAAATTGAGAACAACTACACTGACAAGAAACAGAACGAAATATTTTCTCACAGTCTCACCCTCTTCAAAAAGAGGCGAGGAATGATCCTCGCCTCTCCATCTTCAGTTCGATCTTTCAGGCCTTTATTGTCTCCAAAACAACCTTCTTTCTGGATCTGTCCACGTAAGTTGTATGGAGCAATTCATGGGACACATGGCTCAACGGATGCTCGAGGAACTCTTCGTAAAGTTTCTTTATGGATGGGTTCTCGTGGGATTTTCTCAGCACACTTCTTTCGTCTATAGTGTAGATGGCCTCCATTCGCTTCACCAGAACGTCTTTGTCCAGGCTCTTCGGCTGACCTCCTCCACCAATGCAACCGCCGGGACAAGCCATGATCTCAATGAAATCATAATACGCTTCACCTTTCACTATCTTGTCGAGCAACTTCCTGACGTTTACTCCTCCGTGTGCAACGGCGACTCTCAATTGCTTCCCATCGAAATCTATCGTTGCTTCTTTGACGCCTTCTAATCCCCTAACGGAAGTAAATTCGATCTTCGGAAGAGGCTTACCGAGTCCAAGTTCGTACGCAGTCCTGAGTGCCGCTTCCATCACACCACCAGTGACACCGAATATAGCTGCAGCACCTGTAGATTCTCCAAGAGGATCATCGTAGTTCTCCTCTGGAAGCGATGCGTAAGGAATCTTCCTCATCTTTATAAGCTTTCCAAGTTCACGTGTTGTCAGGACGACGTCTACGGCTGGTAAACCATCAACTGTGTGTTGTGGTCTGGTTATGTCATCCTTCTTCGCCGTGCAAGGCATGATGGAAACGACGAAGATCTTCTCTGGTGGAACATTTATCTTTTTCGCAAAATACGATTTGATCAACGCGCCCAACATTTGATGTGGGGACTTCGCGCTGGACAAGTTTTTCAAAAACTGTGGATAGAGTTTTTCTGCGAGGTTCACCCACGCCGGACAGCAAGACGTGAACATCGGGAAAGGTCCACCCTTTTTGAGCCTCTCCAAGAACTCTGAACCTTCCTCCATGATGGTCAAGTCTGCAGCGAAGTTCGTATCAAAAACATAATCAAAACCAAGTTGCCTGAGGGCTGCCACCATTTTTCCAGTGGAAATGCTCCCAATTTCCATACCGAACTCTTCACCAAGGGCCACCCGGGTAGCTGGAGCTGTTTGAACTATCAACACTTTATCGTGTTTCTCGAGCTCCTCTATGACCCTTCTGATGTTGACATTCTCCGTGATAGCAGCCACAGGACATAGAGCAGAACACTGGCCACAACTTATGCAATCAGTTTCATAGAGTGGCATACCAAACGCAGTTTGTGGGAGCGTTTCATAACCTCGATCGGCCATGGAATAAATATCCATACCTTGAAGCTCTGAACAAGCTCTGACGCATCTACCACAGACTATACACTTCTCCAAATCCCTTACCACTGCGGGGGAACTGAAATCCACACTTTCTGCTCTCACTTCACTCGGAAAGATCTCCTTCACATCGTACAGGTATATTAGGTCTTGGAATTCACACCTACCGTTGGCGTAACACGTCATACAATCCTTTGGATGTCGAGACAACAAGAGCGATAAATTGAACTTAACTGCGTTCACAACTCGTGGTGTATTGGTTCGAATCTTCATCCCATCCTGGACTTTCGTCACGCAAGCTGGTTGTAAGTTCCTCGCTCCCTCAACTTCGAGGACGCACACGCGACAAGCTCCTGTTGGTTCAAGTCTCGGATGGTTACAGAGCGTGGGCACATACACGCCAACCCGGTTACACGCTTCTAAAATTGTTACTTCAGCCGGCACTTCGTACTTTCTTCCATTGATTTCGATCTTCACGTTGGCCACCTTCAACCCTCCCCTTACGCTGCGTCGGCTGTCTTCAATATTCTATCACGAAACTTGTCATGCTGTGATTTTTTTCTCCAAGTGCTTTTTAGCAAGTTCCACATACGACGCAAAAGCATTTGGATCATTCAAAGCCAGCTCGGACAACATTTTTCTGTTGATGCTCACATTGGCAAGCCTCAAGCCGTGAATTAACTCGCTGTACTTCAAACCATGCCTTCTAGCAGCGATATTTATTCTGGTAATCCAAACGCTCCTGAAATCTCTCTTCTTTATTTTTCTTCCAGCAAATGAATACCATTTTGCCCTCACGTAGTGTTGCTTAGCCAATTTGTATCTCCTACTGATCGCCCCTCTGAAACCTTTGACAGCCTTCAGTATCTTCTTCCTCTTTTTTCGTGCGTGTAAAGATCGTTTGATCCTCATAGTTTACCTCCTCTCTCAAACTCCAAGAAGCTTTTTGATCCTCTTCGCATCACCCTTGCTCAGAACATCCTTCTTTCTGAGCTCTCGCAGGGTGGATCTCCTTCTTTTTCCTGTAGTATGTCTAGTTCTCGCATGATTAAACAGTATTTTCCCGTTCTTGGTAACCCGAAATCTCTTGGCGGCCGTTTTGCTCGTCTTCATTTTGTTTTTAGCCATCTTTCAAACCTCCTTCAATCTTCCTTTGGCTTGATCTGCATCCACATATCTTTGCCTTCCAACTTCGGTTCCACCTCGACTAAACCTATGTCGCTGACATCCTGAGCAATTCTTTTCAATATTTCTTCACCCTTCTCAGCGAAGGCAATTTCCCTTCCTCTGAACATCACAGTTACTTTAACCTTATTTCCCTCTTCTAAGAATCGTCTGATGTGTCTCACCTTCGTCATGTAATCATGTTCGTCAATCTTCACTCTAAATTTCATTTGCTTCGTTTCTTGTACCTTTTGCTTCTTTTTAGCCTCTTTCTGTTTTTTGGCAAGCTGGTACATATACTTACCGAAATCCATGATCTTCGCCACAGGTGGTTCGGCATTAGGCGACACCAGAACCAAATCGAGACCTTCCTTTTTTGCGAGCTCGATAGCCTTATAAGTTGGAAGAACACCTATTTGCTTACCATCTTGCCCAACCACCCTAACTTTTGGCACCTTTATTTGCTCGTTTTTCAAGAAGATCTGTTCTTTCTCGATGTTCTCTACCTCCCTAAACAAAAAGGCGGGCAAAGCCCGCCTCCCAGATTGTCCATCAAATGAGAACCAATCCTTTAACCCCTTCGACTCAGTCTTGGGGTGGGAAGCAAGGCTTCCACTTTTGATACTGGTGGGCCGTGCAGGATTCGAACCTGCGACCCCCTGATTAAGAGTCAGGTGCTCTACCTGCTGAGCTAACGGCCCATCCTTTACTTGGTGCCCCTGGGAGGAATCGAACCTCCATTTGCGGATTAGGAATCCGCCGTTCTATCCATTGAACTACAGGGGCTTGTACCTTTATGTATCCTACCACGCACCCGATGAAAAATCAAGAGGCTCAACTCTCATTTCTTCTGATCAAGCCTCCGAGAATGAGAGATTCAATTGATTGTGGCGTAGATCCACACGAAACTGTCGCCGTGAGAGCTTCTGTGATGAGTCTGGCTGCCGTATGTGAATCGATGTCTGGGTTGATCATTTCATTTTTCTTACCTTCCTCTATCAACTGTGCGACTTTACTCAAGAAATCATCGTAACGCTTTCTGAGCCTCTTCCAAATATCCCCTTTTTCAGATTCGTCGAGTATACTTGCTCGCTCCTTTTCTATCACCTTAGACAAGACCGTCCTACTTGTCACGAAATCTATGTAGGCCCTGAGGAATCTCTTGATTTTCCGAACATAATAGTTATCTCCTTCAACCTCTTTGAAGATGTGATTCTCGAGCTCCTCAAGTGCCCTGTTCCAAACTTCCTCAAAAAGGACCTCTTTGCTCGGAAAATAGTAATAGATGAGCGGTTTTCGTACACCGGCTCGCTGAGCAATCTCTTCCATGCTCACCCCATCGAAGCCTTTTTCAGAAAAGGCGGCTTTTGCCGCCTCCAAGATCCGCTCTCTAGCGCTAGACAATTCTCTCACTCTCCAATTTCATCTCAACGTTTTGTCTACAGCTAGAGCTTCTTCCCTGTTCATGTATCGCTTCATTCTGGTTTCGTAGTTGTAAATACCCCTGTTCACAGGATAGCGATCAACATAACCATGTTCGTACCAGAGCTTGTCCGCATAAATTTTCCATTCCTCGGCCAGCTTATCGATCTCGGATGCCAGATCTTCGACCACTCGTTCAGAACCTTCATGCTGCGGTATCGCATTGAAGTGTTTCACCATAGCCCTGTAAACTTTCGGATTATCGATGATAGGACACGGTCTGAACAAGTTATTTGAATATGGGACCATTCGTTTGTAAGCCTCAAAGAACGGTGATTTCAGGATCTCTATCAGGGATTTCTCTCTAATGCTGTCAACTGCGTACTGCTGGAAAACACAAGGTTCCACATAGCCTTTCGCGTTCACATGGAAATATTTCGCGCCAGCAGCTAGACAACCGTGCGTTAAGAAACCGTGATTCCAGAAATCGGCAACAAAAGCAAACCTACCGCTGAGCCTGACCTGATCGGTTTTGAAGAACCTTTCGTACCTCTGCTGCGGCGTCGGAACCAAGTCCATCGATGCGTTCATACCAACTGGCATGTACTGAAATACCCAAGCATAAACGATCTGCTGTTCCTCGAGGAATTGCCAGAACTCATCTTTCATGAGTGTGTCGTGGTTCATTCGGGTGGCCGTTATCGAAGCACCGTATGGTACTCCGTACTTTCTCAACCTTTCCCAAGCTTCGAGGACACTCTTGAACACGCCCCTACCTCTTCTCCAGTCAGTATCGAGCTCAAAGCCTTCAACAGATATGGCCGGAGTGGCGTTTCCAAGCTCAGACAATTTCTTTGCCACTTCATCTGTTATGAGTGTGCCATTGGTGTAGATCAAGAAATAGTTGTCGTTGAATTCCTCCAGTATCTCCATGAGATGGGGCCAGTAAAATGGTTCTCCCCCGGTGATCACCCAGAAATACAATCCCAACTCGTTTCCCTCTCGAATGACCTTGCTGACCTCTTCTTTGGTGAGCTCGTATTTCCTCCCATAGAGGCCCGCATAACAACCAACACAGTTCAAATTACAAGCGTAAGTTGGGCTTATAACACCAAGTTTAGGTAATACAATTTTGTATTCATGCATTTTCTGCTGTCTTATGGGTTCTCCAAGTG
>CAYXCE010000051.1:0-1535 GCA_964463395.1 uncultured Pseudothermotoga sp. | reverse complement strand
TTGATGATCAGGTTGTTTATGATCTTCTCAACACACTTAGAACTGGAACGTCTGAAAACCTTGACCCAACTTGTGATCATGGGATGCCTATCTTTAGCCATCAAAGCTAACTTTTTTAAACCACTTTTGGATGGTTCTTTCGTTAAAGCACTGAGTGTGGAAAATAGTCTGTATAAACCTTCTTCATCGGTGTTTCTAAGTACTGAAGCAACGAGTTTGCCTGCCTGATGATATATGAAACCCTTCACTCCTCCAACTACTGACATTAGAATACCTCCTTTACCGACCGGTCAGTAAAAATGCTAGCCATGTTGTGTTGCACTATGGTTACTTATTAGCAATTTTCTAGTTAACCAGCCCTCAACACCCGCAGTTTGTCAACTAAAAGTCGTGTCGCACGTACATCGTCTTCATTGTATTTCAAAACTACATCGAGTAAGGATTGATCTCTTGACGAGAGCCACAATTGAAAGTATTTACTGGCACGCCAACCATCAAGCTTAGTGCGCCAATTGAAGCCGTAGTAACGGGCAACACTCTTGAGAGAATAACTGAACAAAGGCAATGCGACGTGACCTGACAGAATCTTATAAATGTCAACAAATCTCTTTCTCAAATGATCGTATATATTCTGCAAACCATACAAGCGTGAAAGTTCCTTGAACCGGGTTGGTTCATAAGGACAGTAGTGGTAAATAGGACCACTCGTTGAAATAAGGAAATTGATGACTTCTTTGAAAACTTTTTCTTCCTGTTCTTTTGTCTCACAAAGGAAGTGAATGTATTCGTCACCACTTAGAACCCCGAAGAGGTAATCATATCCAGCCACCACATGAGATTCGATATCGAGGAATAGTCCTTCCGACATTTCAGGAAATGGCCGTAACAAAATCACACGCCTTTCGAGCAGTGCAGTCGCTTTCTTTTTAAGTTTTTCAAGAACATCCCTTGAAAAATCTCTCAACTTCTCAACATGAATGAGATCTTCGAGGTCCTCGATACCTTCTCTCAATAACTTTAAGCGTGTTCGTTCATTGAGACCATGGATCGCAAGCAAGTCTTTCTTTTGTATGAGTACCTCACTACAGTCCAACACGTGCGAACAAACTTTACAAAGGGAAACCGGCTTAGGATCGTACAGCTCATCTCTGAAAAGAGTTACAGTTTCAAGTAGTGAAATCAATCTTGGAACGGCATTCCTCCAATCAATATCGATCGTGAAATGAGGAGAGCTAACAGTGACTCTCGTCACAGGAAATCCTCTCTGGCAGAAAATGTAAGCATGATAAGCAGCTTCTATTAAATACTTCTGCTTTAAATTCTTGGCTTCTTTTTTGAGAATCAACCTCCAACCATCTGCTTCTGGCACCGCAAGATCTGGATTTGCAACGAACGTTTTCCCAAAAATCTCTGTTTCCAAAACGGGATTTTCCACAGAAAAGCCTAATCTGAGCAACTCAGCTGAGTCGGGAATCTCTTCAGCTCGCCCAGAGCCAATCCTTTCAAGTTTGAATCTCCGAGGACACAGTAAAAAC
>CAYXCE010000050.1:5953-7915 GCA_964463395.1 uncultured Pseudothermotoga sp. | reverse complement strand
CTCCGAGTCTTCCCGCTTCGAAGGTTTGACGTCCTATGAAGATCTTTCCGTTCAGAAAAGTTCCCGTGGTCAGTATGACGGCGCGCGCTTCGTAGACCACGCCCAATCTGTCAACGACGGCCTTGATGTGTCCGTTTTCCACAACGAGATCACACGCTTCGGCTTGTCTTAAAAACAAACCATCCGTCTCTTCCAAAACTTTTTTCATCGTCTGACTGTAAGCGATTTTGTCTATCTGAGCGCGCAGGGCCCTCACGGAAGCGCCTTTACTGGTGTTGAGCATCCTCACGTTGATCATCGTCAGATCGGTCGTCTTGGCCATTTGGCCCCCGAGCGCATCCACTTCGCGCACGACGATGCCCTTCGCAGGACCTCCGATGGCTGGATTGCACGAGGCCCATGCGACTCTGTCGAGGTTGGAAGTCATCAGGAGGGTTTTGAAACCACACCTCGCCGTCGCCAGTGCGGCTTCCACGCCGGCGTGTCCCGCACCGACGACGATCACATCGTAGAACTCTCTCACCACTCTCACCTCGAGTTCGTTCAACAATCAATTGTAACATGTGTCGAACGAAAGTTCTCTGAAAAGGAGCGAGAAAGAATTATGATAAAATCAAGCTGCGACGAGAGGTGATGAAGTTGCGCATCTTGATCACCAACGATGATGGTGTCACGTCCGTGGGTCTGTTGACCTTGGCGGAGGTTCTTTCCAAACGGCACGAGATTTTGGTCGTGGCGCCGGAATCGGAACAGAGTGCCACGGGGCACGCGATCACCGTGAGGATGCCCATCTGGGTGAAGAGAGTGAAGGTTTTCGAACACGTCCCAGTTTATGCCACGACGGGAACACCGGCGGACTGTGTGAAGCTCGGCGTCGAAGTGATCGGTGAGAGGAACATAGATCTCGTGGTGAGTGGAATCAACTTCGGCTACAACCTCGGCACGGACATCGTCTATTCTGGAACGGTCTCTGGGGCCATAGAGGGTGCACTTCTTGGGATACCTTCTCTCGCCCTGTCGGCGCCCGCGAGCGAGGATTTCGACTATAAAACTGCGGCCGAATTTTCCATGGAGTTCATCGAGCAGTTCGACTTCTCCCTGCTCGAGAGGTTCACAGCTTTGAATTTGAACTTTCCATCAGGCCGGATCAAAGGTTGGAAGTTCACGAGGCAGAGTGCGAGGAGGTACGCCGACAGGTTCGAAGCGCGTGTGGATCCGATGGGGAACACGTATTATTGGATGTACGGTGACGTGATCGAAGACGACGAGAGGATCGATTGCGATTATGTGGTCGTCAAACAGGGTTACGTCTCGGTCACGCCCATAACGGTCTTCATGACCAACGAGCGTTTGCTGAGCAAATTGAAGGAGGTATTGGATCGTGAGGAAGATAAGATTGCTCGGAGATCCAGTGCTCAGGAAGAAAGCTAAGGAAGTTTCTCAGATAGATGAGCACGTCCTGAGTCTGGTCAAAGACATGTTCGAAGTCATGTATGCGAACGATGGGGTCGGTTTGGCGGCCCCCCAGCTCGGCGTGTCTCTGAGGATAATCGTGATGGACGATGGTAAACCACGAACCATGATAAATCCACAGATCGTTTATAGGAGCGAAGAAAAGATCGTCGGTGAAGAAGGTTGCTTGAGCGTGCCGGAGATCTTCGAAAATGTTGAACGAAGTAAAGAAGTGATCGTCAAATACAAAGATGAGAAAGGTGTCGAGCAGGAAGAAAAGTTCGTCGACTACAGCGCTCGAATCGTTCAACACGAGTACGATCATCTCGACGGGATACTCTTCATAGATTTGATACCACCAGAGAGAAGGGCCGCGATACGTGAAAAACTTTTAGACATCGTGAAGCGCTCCGTTCATCAAAGGTGAGATGGATGAGAGTTCTTTTCCTCGGGACTCCCACCTTCGCGGTGGCACATTTGAAAGCGCTTCTGAACAGCAACGTGAACGTT
>CAYXCE010000050.1:0-5943 GCA_964463395.1 uncultured Pseudothermotoga sp. | reverse complement strand
CGTTGTCGCAGTGGTCACACAGCCAGACAAACCGGTCGGTAGAGGTTTGAAGCCCACACCGAGTCCTGTCAAGCTGTTCGCTCAAAGTGCGAACGTAGCGGTCTACGAACAGCTCAAGCTCGTGCCGTTCGACGCGTTGAAACCAGACATTTGTATAGTTGTGGCCTATGGAAAAATCATATCGAAGAAATATTTGGATATGTTGCCGTTCTACAACGTCCATCCATCGTTACTTCCAAAGTATAGGGGAGCCGCACCGATCCAGCGTGCCATAGAGAACGGCGAGAAAAAGACGGGTGTGACCATCTTCAAGCTCACCGAGCAGCTCGATGCGGGACCCATAGCGATGCAGGAAAGTTTGGAGATAGGTGAGTTCGAAACTTTCGATGAGGTTGAAGCTGAGCTCATTAAACTCGGTTGCGAGATGCTCGTTGAATTTCTCAAAGATCCCTTCGCTCGTCCATTGATACCACAAGACGAATCTCAAGCCAGCTATGCACCGAAGATCGAGGAGAAAGACTTGCTTGTGGATTTCTCACAACCCGTTGAAAAGGTGAAAGACAAGATCAGGGCGTACGATTCGAGGCCCGGAGCCAGGGCGATGATGGATGGGGTGTGTGTTAAAATCTTCGGGGCAAGGGCGATAGAACGTTGCGCGACCGATGAACCGGGTGTCATCGTTCGCATCACTCGAGATGGGGCTTTCATAACGACTTCTTCCGGTCTAATCGTGGTTTCCCACATCCAATTTCCAGGCAAGAGGAAGATGACGTTCAATGAAGCTTTCAACGGGAGATTGATAAAGATCAACGATAGATTCCATCTCTGATCACGGAGAGGGATGGGTGGTCGCGGGCCTTTCGAGGCCCGAGGAAAGTCCGGACTCCACAGGGCAGGGTGCTGGGTAATACCCAGGAGGAGCGATCCTCGGAGAGGGCCACAGAAACTTCAAACCGCCCGAACAGGGCAAGGGTGAAAAGGTGAGGTAAGAGCTCACCAGCACTGGGGCGACCCAGTGGCTCGGTAACCCCCACCTGGAGCAAGGCCGAGCAGGGGTGGGTGGCCCGCCCATAACCCCGGGTAGGCCGCTCGAGGAGGGCGGAAACGCTCTCCCCAGATAGATGACCACCCTCGACAGAATCCGGCTTACAGTCCCTCTCCGTGAGTTTTAGAAGGAGGAAAATGCGCGTGAAGAGGTTCATGGCTGTGGTCGCGTACGACGGAACGAACTTCTTTGGTTTTCAAACTCAACCGGGTGTGAGGACCGTGCAGGGAACGATCGAGAATGCGCTCGAGAGGATATTCAAAACTAGATCGGTCGTGCTGGTCTCCGGTAGGACCGACACCGGTGTGCACGCACTCGGTCAGGTCGTGGTCTTCGATAGCCCCATAGACATAGATGAAATCAGTATGAAGAACGCGCTGAACGCCAACCTGCCGGACGATGTGTACATCAGAAGGGTGATCGAGGTCGATAAGAACTTTCATCCGCGCTTCGAGGCCAAAAGGAGGATCTATCACTATTTCATCTACAACGCACCGGAGCCGAACTTGTTCATCAGAAACTACGCTTGGTGGTTTCCTTACGAATTGAACGTGGAGAAGATGCGTGCAGCTGCGAAATATTTGGAGGGGGAACACGATTTCAAGAGCTTCGTGAAAGTTGAAGGCAACGAGAGTACGGTGAGGACCATCTATCGAATCCGAATTTTGAGATTGAGACAGAGGTTGATTTTGATACGCGTTGAGGGTAGATCGTTCGCGCGCAGAATGGTGAGAAACATCGTTGGAGCGCTCGTGAAGGTGGGGAGCGGACAATGGGAACCGGAGAAAATGAAAGAGGTGCTCGAGGCGAAAGACAGATCCTTGGCGCCAGCCACGGCGCCTGCACATGGTTTGTACTTCTACTCTGTGGAGTTCTGATGGCTTTCGAGGTTGAAAAAATAGATCTGTTCGGTTTTCAGTTGAATATCGTTCAACAAAAAGGTGTCCTCTATTACATTGGTGAGACCGAACCCGCCTCTGAAGACATCCTTTTGATCGAAAAATGGATGAAGCTTCCCTCAGTCACGCTCTTGTACGATGGCCCGAGCGAGTTGAAGGGAACGGTCGAATCGTGCTTGAACGGTGTCGGCGTGCTCGTGGGTGGAGGAGATGTGCTTTACATCAAAGTTAGAAAGCAATCGGGTTTGAACTACGTGAGGTTGATGTACCGAGATTATCGATGGGACAACTCCGATGAACTGTGGGAGGAGAAAGACTTTTCAACGAATCTCACTGAAAAGTTGAAATACCTGTTCGGTGATTTAGAGGTTCCAGAAATGGGTTACCGCGTGCTCGTCACCGATCGCATCGTCGTTGAAAAGAGAACCGGACAGACCAGACCCGTCGAGATCAGAGTGGCTGAAAAAGTTGTTTCACTCACCGTGAACGGCGAGCAGAAGTTGATCAGTGAAGGTTTTTACAACCTGTTCGGCAGACTCATCTACATAGATGAAGATCTCACTTTGGCCAAAACGGCGTTCTTCGATGGAGCGAAGATGGTCTACAAAATTTCCAACGGTTATGTTGTTTACAAGGACGGTGCGCTCATCTTTCCAGACGGCAGGAGCGTTTTGACTCAGGAACCTTTCGATGTGCTGGACGATCGACTCATACCATGGCGTGTGACGGTCAGAGCGGAAGGTTCAACGTTTCAAACCACGGTGATCGGGCGCTATAGAGATCTGTTGATACTTTCCTGCGGCATGATCGCTCCTTCAGATCTTTCTTGGTTCATGCGCGTCAGTGGACCGATAGTAGAGTGGGCGTGCTTTGAGCAGAGATTGTGCGTGTTGGACATAGCTGGTTATGTGAGACTCTTCGATTTGAGGAGCAGGCGCTTGATTTGGGAGAGGTTAGTTCCAGGCGCGTGGGGCTTAGCCGTTCACAAGGGAGAAGTTTACGTCGGTTCCGGTGAGAAACTGTTACGCTTCAGCGATAGGGGAGAGTTGAAGGAAGAAAAACGGTGTAAAGATTTCGGCGTTTCACCAGAGGGTATAATTGCTTTGACGGAAGCGAAGGGTAGATTCGTGAGGGGCACAGACGCGAGCGTTCTTCTGGAAGGTTCAAAAGCCACAGTCTATACGGATCAGACCTTTCAGTTCGAGGGTATCGATCAAGCTCGCTTTTTCGATTGGGGTATCGTGCTGGTTGGAGAATCCGGATGCTGGGTGGTAGAAAGACGTTGAGATTGGATGTGCTTTTGCTCAAAAAGGGTTTTGTGAAGAGCAGATCTCAAGCGGCCGATCTGATAAAGCTCGGCCGTGTTTCGATCGATGGTTCAATCTGTACCAAACCTGGCAAATTGGTCGGAGAAGACGCACAAGTTTCGATCTTGCAAGAAAGAACGTACGTGGGCAGGGGAGGAGAAAAGCTCGAAGGTGCCTGGCGCGCCTTCGGAGTTGACTTTTCTGGAAAGACCGTGTGTGACATAGGGGCTTCCACGGGTGGTTTCACGCACTTTGCCCTGCTCAAAGGCGCTTTAAAAGTTTTTGCAGTGGACGTCGGTGAGAACCAGCTCGACGAGTCTTTGAAGAGAGATCCGAGGGTGGTTCCGATCGAAAGATTCAACGCGAGGTATCTGACGCAAGAAATTCTGGGTGAGAGAGTCGACATCGTTTTGTGCGATGTTTCTTTCATCTCGTTGAAGTTGATGTTTCCTGCCATGGACAGAATCCTCAAAGAAGAAGGTGAAGCGATCGTCTTGGTCAAGCCGCAGTACGAACTTGGAAAGGGTGTGAAACAGACCGTGTCCACCCACGTTCAAGCTTTGATGGAGATTTTCGCGTGCGCTCAGAAAAATCATCTTCATCCTATAGGTTTGATCGGTTGTGAGCTGCTGGGCAAAGATGGTCAGCTCGAATATTTCGTTCATCTGAAGAGAGAAATTGCGAACAGTTTGGACGTAGAAACAGTCTCAAAGATTGTGGAGGCGTCTTGGGATAAGTTGCGGGGCAGGGGTAAAGCATGAGACGATTTTCACTGGTTTTGTTCATCTTTTTGTGCACAGTTGCATTTGCGGACGTGACTTCCTTCGTTCCAAAAGACTACGACTTTTTCGTACTTTTGAAGGGAAACTCGCTTTATTACAGCAGGCTGAGCAGTGTTCCTCTGTTTCGATTCATTCTGAAGGATGATAGGATAGCTTTCGAGAGCATCTTCGTTTCACTTTTGGAAAACACCTGCAACAGCATGGGCATTTCTATGGGCACAGTTTACGAAGCTTTAGAAGGTGATATACTCTTCGCTTCGAAAGGTACCGAATTCACGCTCGATCAGTTCTTTTCGCTCGATTTGAACTATTATTTTCAAGTGCTCAGGAACATCGGCACCAATTCCATCGTCGTTTTAAAATCGTCCAAGCCCGAGCAACTGCTCCGCCTCCTGGCCAGATTGATGGATCTGAAGTTGACGAGGAGCGACAGGATCTGGACGCTCCACGACACGGACGTTGCGATCTTCGCTGCGGCGCACGAAGGTTATCTGGTGATCTCCGGTAGCAGAACCGCTCTGATGAAGGCTGTGGACACTTACGATCTCGCCCCGATGCAACTGAAGAACGAAGAAGTGGTCGTGAAAGAGCTGTTGAACCAATCTGCGTGGATCTACGGCTTTTTCAAAAAAGATTCGTTCCGCATAAGAGGGCCGTTCATATCGAACAGCAACGTGGAGACCGATTATGTCACCGTTGTCGGTGTTCCAACGGGCGAATCGTTGAAAATAGAGGTTCGTCAGCAGCTCAGTTCAGCTACAGGGATGGAAAAGTACATTTCATCGAGCACAGCCATGTTGAGCATGCGTTTCATCGGTCATTTCGCTTTCTCCGCGACCGCCGCGGGACCTACCGATCTCGCCGAATCGTTGTCACAGTGGTTCCAAGGGGCGCAGGAAGAAGTGAAAAAAGTCTACGAGATCGTTTCACACATTTTGAAATCCAGCACGGGACGCGTGTACATGACGGGCGATCTGTTCGGTGAGCAGATCAGATTGGCTGTGATCTTCGAGCTTTCCAAGAGTATCGATCTTGGATTTCTGACCAAATACGGTGCGAGGTCTTTCGGAAACGAGACGAGATTGCCTATAATGAACGGTTTTATAAGCTTTTTCCAATCGGACAATCGCCTCATCATGACGAATTTGACGCGTGATGAGTACGAACGCCTGGCGAACAGAAGGCGCCTGAGGGACGACGTGGCGTACCAGTACATCGCACGGAACTACTCAAACCAAGACATGCTCAGACTCTACGTCGACGTTGGAACGCTTCTGAGGACTGTACTCGGTATGAACGCGGTTGGTAAGTTCTTCTTGACTCAACAGCTCGTTGGTCAATGCTTGATCTACAGAATGGAGGTCATGTGAGAAATGTTTCCCTTCATAGACAGGAACAAAATGCTCCTCAAACGCTATTTCAAAATGACTGAAAAGGTGAAGCAGAAAGAAGTTCCCCTGCACAAGGCCACCAACAAGCAGCTGCGCGAGATGGCTATGCAGTTGAAGAAGAATTACGACGAATCTTCCATATACGACGCCTTCGCACTCGCGAGGGTCATTTCCAAAAGAGTTTTGGGACTCTATCCGTTCGACGAGCAGATAGTCGGTGCGTTCGTGCTCCACGAAGGCAAGGTTGCCGAGATGAAGACGGGTGAGGGAAAAACGCTCGTCGCCACGATGCCGCTCTATTTCAACGCACTCAGTGGAAAGAACGTTCATCTGGTCACCGTCAACGATTATTTGGCTCGACGCGATGCGCTCTGGATGGGTCCGCTCTATCTCTTTCTCGGTTTGAGAGTCGGTGTGATAAACCAGCTCGGAAAGTCTTACGAAGTGGTGTGGAAGAATCAAGAACTGTTCGAATCGGCGATAGAGCAAAATTTATCTGTCTGGCCCGCAAGTTACGAT
>CAYXCE010000049.1:5403-7985 GCA_964463395.1 uncultured Pseudothermotoga sp. | reverse complement strand
CTCTTGGCACTCATCGTGTTCAGGCTCGGAGTTTACATCCCCGTGCCTGGTATAAATATTCAAGCTTGGGCTGAGGCGTTCAAACGTTTCAGCGGAGCCGCAGCCGGTGGAATAATCAGCTTTTATGACGTGTTCACAGGTGGTGCACTCGAGAATTTTTCTATCTTCGCGATGAGTGTCACACCTTATATTAATGCGTCCATCGTCTTGCAGTTGCTCTCTTCAGTCATAACCAAACTCCGTGAGATGCTCAGAGAGGGTGAGGAGGGTCGAAAAAAGTTTGCCAAATACACCCGCAACTTGACAGTAGTACTTGGAGCTTTCCAATCATTCGTTGTGTCGTTCAGTTTGGTGAGACAAAGTCCCGATATAGTGGCTTACAATTTGCAACCTATGATCTTCGTGCTCATATCCACCGTGTCCATGTTGGCAGGTACGATGTTCCTGTTGTGGCTCGGTGATAGGATCACGGAAAAAGGTATAGGTAACGGCATATCGATTTTGATCTTCGCAGGTATCGTTGCGAGGTATCCAAGTTATTTCGGAAGCGTTCTGCTTGGAAATCTCAATCTGTTTGGTTGGATTTTCTTGATCGCCATAGCTGTGATAACCGTTGCAGGTATCATCTACGTTCAACAGGCGGAGCGTAGGATCGCCATACAGTACGCCACCCGGGTCGTTGGGAGACGTGTCTACGGTGGTGCTTCCACGTACATACCCATAAAGGTTAACCAGGGAGGCGTGATACCTATCATATTCGCGAGCGCCATTGTCATGATACCAGCGGCGATCGCCGAAATGGTTGGTTGGCAATGGTTGCGTGCCATTTTCTCTCCAGGGAACGTTTTGTACATAACACTCTATGGACTTCTGGTGTTCTTCTTCACATATTTTTACAGCGTTGTCGTCTTTGATCCCCACGAAGTTTCAGAAAACGTGAGAAAATATGGTGGGTTCATTCCCGGTATAAGACCCGGTAAACCGACGGAAGAATACATCCAACGCGTGCTGAACAGGGTAACTTTCATGGGAGCTGTCTTTTTGGTCGTCATAGCGCTCTTGCCTCACTTCGTGGAATCTGTTACGAGGGTCAACATAGTCATAGGCGGTACATCGACATTGATCGCTGTCGGTGTAGCCTTGGATGTCTTGCAGCAAATGGAAGCACACATGATCATGAGGCATTACGAAGGGTTCGTGAAGAAAGGATTGAAGTGAGATGAGAATCGTCCTACTCGGCGCACCGGGAGCTGGCAAAGGCACGCTTGCAAAGGATTTGGTCAGATTTTTGAATGTTCCTCATATTTCGACGGGAGACATGTTCAGAGAAGCTGTCTCCTCCGGCTCAGACCTTGGCAAACAGGTTGAGCAGATTCTGAAGACTGGTGCGCTCGTGCCAGACGAGATAGTCAACGAGCTTGTAAAAGAAAGACTATCGAGACGAGATTGCAGGAATGGATTCATCTTCGATGGTTATCCCAGGACTGTTCAACAAGCTTTAGCGCTGGATGAGATGTTGAAAGAAATGGATCAAAAGTTGGACGCAGTGTTGTATTTGAAAGTCGATGAGGACGTGGTGGTCAAAAGGCTAACGAACAGGAGGATATGTCCAAGATGTGGTAGAATTTACAACTTGCTGTCCATGCCACCCGAAGAGGATGAACTGTGTGACGATTGTAAGGTCAAACTCATCCAGCGAGATGACGATAGAGAGGAAGTCGTGAGGAACAGGTTCAGAGTTTACAACGAATTGACGGCTCCACTCATCGATTATTATGAGCGGAAAGGCATTCTGTTAGAACTTGATTCGAGTACGGATCATGAAGTAGTTGTGGAGAAAACGTTGAACTTGCTGAAAAAGGTGAGACGTTGATCAGAATCAAATCACAACAAGAAGTGGACAGGATGAAGATCGCTTGCAAGGCTGTTGCGATCGTTTTGGAAGAAATCGGAGCGATCATTTTAGAAGGAGCCAGTGCTGCCGATGTGGAAGATTTCGTGGTGAGAAAATTCAAGGTGTTGAAAGTCAAACCAGCTTTCAAGGGATACAGGGGTTACAGATACGCCACGTGCGTATCAGTCAACGAAGAGATTTTACACGGAATGCCCTTGAAGAAGAAGATCTTCAAGAAGGGAGATATCGTTTCTGTAGATGTTGGTGCGATCTACGAAGGTTACTACGGAGATGGTGCTAGAACTTACTTTGTTGGGGAAACTGACGAATCGGGAAGAAAACTCGTGGAAGTGACCAGGCAGGCTTTGGAAAGTGCCATTGGTTTTGCAAGAAAAGGTTATAGAGTTGGTGATATATCGCACGCTATACAGAGTGTGGTTGAAGCTGCTGGGTTCAACGTTATAAGAGATTACGTTGGACACGGTATAGGGAGACAGTTACATGAAGAACCTGAGATACCGAACTATGGAGTCCCTCATACTGGGGTCGTTCTCATGCCCGGGATGACGTTGGCAATAGAAGTCATGGCGTGTGAGGGCGACTGGAAGACGGAGTTACTCGACGACGGTTGGACGGTTGTCATGGTCGATAGAAAACGCAGCGCTCACTTTGAACACACAGTGCTCGT
>CAYXCE010000049.1:4484-5393 GCA_964463395.1 uncultured Pseudothermotoga sp. | reverse complement strand
GTCGGCGAAGACGGAGCCAAGGTTCTCACGGTTGTCGAGGGGTGATTCAATGCCTAAGGAAGATGTGATCAAAATGGAGGGCACCATCGTTGAAGCTCGAAGGAATGCGACATTCCTCGTTGAGCTTGACAATGGGCACAAAGTTCTCGCCCAGATCTCCGGGAGGATGAGAAAGAATTTCATCAAACTCCTTCCTGGAGATAGGGTGGTCGTGGAACTATCGATATACGATCTCAGCAAGGGAAGGATCGTTTATAGAAAGAAACTCGACAAGAAGTCCGATTTAGACGAGGAAGAGGAAGAAAGGAGTTGATGCACCGTGAAAGTCAGATCCTCTGTGAAAAAAAGATGTGAATACTGCCAAATCGTGAGAAGAAAAGGCAGAGTACTCGTGATATGCAAAGCCAATCCGAAGCACAATCAAAAGCAGGGTTGAGGAGGGAAACTGATGGCGCGCATCATGGGAGTCGAGCTGCCCGCGAACAAGAAATGCTTCGTCGCTCTCACCTACATATATGGTATTGGTAAAACGCGGGCGATGGAAATACTCGAAAACACCGGGGTCAATCCTGACAAACGCGTGAAAGACCTCACGGACGAAGAAGTCAACAAGATAACCAAGTACATTCAGGATCACTTCAAAGTCGAGGGTGAGCTCAGGGCTGAGGTGAACAGGAACATCAAGCGTTTGATAGACATAGGTTGCTACAGAGGGATCCGCCACAAGCTTGGCTTGCCTGTCCGTGGTCAAAGTACTCGTCACAATGCGAGGACCAGGAAAGGTCCAAGACCGAGCAGGATCAAGACCAAGAAGAAGAAGGAACAAGCTGTTTGACACTCTGGGAGGGATGACGCATGGCAAGAAGATCGGAAGGTAAGAAAAAGAGGAAAGTACTCGTTGACCGTGCG
>CAYXCE010000049.1:0-4474 GCA_964463395.1 uncultured Pseudothermotoga sp. | reverse complement strand
TCACACTGACGGATCAAGATGGTGCAGTCCTCACCTGGGCCAGTGGTGGTACAGTTGGATTCGATGGAACGAGAAAAGGAACTCCGTACGCTGCCCAGCTCGCCGCCGATAAAGTGGCTAAGGAAGCTTTGAGGATGGGCATAAAGAGAGTGGATGTGTTGGTGAAAGGACCTGGACCAGGTCGTGAAGCGGCCATAAGGACTCTGCAGGCAGCTGGTTTGGAAGTCGACACGATCAAGGATGTGACACCCATACCGTTCAACGGTTGCAGGCCAAAGAAGAAGAGGAGAGTGTAGAGTAAAAGAGGAGGGAAATTTGATGGCCAGATACACTGGACCTGTTTGTCGTCTCTGCAGAAGAGAAGGGATGAAACTCTATCTGAAGGGCGAAAGATGTTTCACGGAGAAATGTGCGTTCGATCGCAGACCCTTCGCTCCAGGAGAACATGGTAGGAGCAGAAGTAAAACGTCACAGTACGCATTCCAACTCAGATCCAAGCAGGTGATGAAGAGGATATACGGGATTTTGGAAAGACAATTCGAGAGATATTTTGAACGCGCACTGAAGATGGCTGGCGATACACGTGAGAACCTCGTCAAGCTGGTGGAATCGCGTTTAGACAATGTGGTTTTCAGAATGGGTTTCGCGATCAACAGAAGACAAGCCAGACAGCTCGTTACGCACGGGCATTTCTTGGTGAACGGTAAGAAAGTGAACATACCTTCTTACTTGTTGAAGCCAGGGGACATCGTTGAAGTCAAAGAATCCAGCAGATCGCTGGATGTCATCAAACGGTCTTTAGAACTTGCGCGAGGCAGAACGATAGTGTCATGGATACAGGTGGATTTCGATGCGTACCGTGGAACTTTTGAAAGAGCACCAAAGCTTGAAGAACTCACAGATCTGCCCGTCGATGTCCAGGCCATCGTTGAGCTCTATTCGAGGTGATGTGAATGGAATTCATGATACCGAAAAAGCTGAAGGTGGAGGAAGAAAGGGCAGAAACAGATTGTTACTATGCTCGGTACGTTTTCTCACCACTCGAGAAGGGGTACGGTATCACCATAGGAAACGCTTTGAGAAGGGTTCTTCTATCCTCCATACCTTCCATAGCGATCGTGGGTGTTAGGTTCATAAAGCCTGAAAGGTTCCACGAGTTCGATACGCTGCCCGGTGTCAAGGAGGACATACTGGAGATCATTCTGAATCTGAAGAAAGTTCAACTTCGAGCTGAAATCCCCGTCAAAGAAAAGTTGAAGATGATGGTTGAGAAAAAAGGCCCTGGCCTCCTCTTGGCCGGTGATATAAGAACGCCGGCCGGTATCGAAGTGATGAACCCGGGTTTGAAGATCGCAACTTTGGGTGATGAAGCGGATCTCGTCTTTGAACTTTATGTACAGGCAGGCAAAGGTTTTGTACCAGCCCAAGAGATTGAGGAACACCCAGAGATAGGTTCGATACCGATCGATGGTGTGTTTTCTCCTGTGATCAAAGTGAACTTCAAAGTGGAGAGTGCTAGGGTGGCCAAACGCACCGACTACGATAAACTGGTGCTCGAGGTTTGGACGAAGAAATCCATCTTCCCACACGAGGCTATGAAGCGTGCAATCGATACACTCATCAACCATTTCAAGGTCATAGACGAGAGCTTACCGTCAACTGTTGCACCACTTTCGGCGGAATTTGTAACGGTCATATCTCAAGAGGAGACAGCCACAGAACAGGTGCCACAAAGTGAGGAGGAGTCCATCTACTCGAGGAAAATAGATGAACTAGAACTCTCAATCAGATCTTTGAACTGTCTCAGGCGTGATAAGATCGAAACCATAGGGGATCTGTTGAAGCGCACGGAGGAAGACCTCCTGAAGATCAAAAACTTTGGGCCGAAATCTCTGGATGAAGTCAAACAGAAGCTTTTCGAGAAATTTGGGCTGACGCTGAAGAAGGGAGGATGAACTTGTGAGACACAGGATGGTCAAGAACAAGATAGGTTCCTATGGCTCGCACAGCCGAGCGTTGATCAGGAATCAGCTGCGTGAGATCGTTGAACATCGAAGCATAGTCACCACGGTCACGAAAGCTAAAGTGGTCAAGCGTTTCTTCGACAAGTTGATGTCGAAGGCTGTCAAAGCAGCCAAAACGAACGATAAAAACGAGGCGATAGCGCTGAGAAGGCAGATAAATTGGTATCTGTGCGATAGAAGACTGACGAACAAACTGGTTGACGAGATAGCAAAGAACCTGATCGACAAGAACAGTGGTTTTTCAAGGATCGTCAGGATTGGTCAGAGGAGAGGCGATGGAGCAGAAATGGTACTTTTACAGATCGCCGAGAAGAGTGGTGAATGAGCCTCCCCCGGTTGGGGAGGGGCTTTTTTCCATCTTGCAAAGTGTCCCAATGTTTGGTAAAATATTCTTGTATGGGGATTCTCCACTGGCTTGCCTTCCATATCGTGTGTTCCAACCCTGAAAATCGGTAGCAGAATATTTTCTTGGCCCGTTGAACAGTATTTCATCCACGAGTTTTTTGGAGGTGTTCTGATCGATGAACAATGAACAAGAAAGGAACGAACCAATAACTGTGAAAATCAACGATTTAGAGCAGATGACTATCAAACAATTGTACGAACTCGCAAAGCAATATGACATACCACGCTACACGAGCATGCGCAAGCGTGACATCATATTCGCCATCTTAGAGGCGCAAGCTAAATCTCACGGGTTGATCTTCGGAGAGGGCGTGCTGGAGATCCTCCCTGAAGGTTATGGTTTCCTCAGGAGCAGCGATAACTTGTTGCCGAGTTCCAACGACATCTACATCTCGCAGTCGCAGATAAAGAAGTTCAACCTCAACACGGGTGACATCATTTCAGGCGTCATAAGACCTCCGAAAGAAGGAGAAAGGTATTTCGCCATGATAAAGATCGAAGCTGTGAACTACAAATCACCAGAACTCAGCAACGAAAGGGTGAATTTTGAAAACTTGACGCCCGATTATCCAAAAGAACGTTTCATCCTCGAAACCAGCCGCGATGTGCTTTCAACGCGCTTGATGGACCTCTTCGCTCCCATGGGTAAGGGTCAAAGAGGGCTCATCGTCGCACCACCGAAGGCAGGAAAAACGACACTTTTGAAGGAGATCGCGAACGGCATCGCGGTGAACCATCCAGACACCATCAGGATCGTGCTCTTGATCGACGAGAGACCCGAAGAGGTGACGGACATAAAAGAGTCTGTGAACGCCAAGGTGATCGCGGCACCTTTCGATATGGCCCCCGACAAGCAAATCAAGGTCGCAGAGTTGACGCTCGAAATGTCGAAAAGACTCGTCGAATATGGCTACGATGTGGTCATTTTGCTGGACAGCTTGACCAGACTGGCACGAGTTTACAACATACAGGTGCCACCGAGTGGCAAGCTCCTGAGTGGAGGCGTTGATCCAGCCGCTCTGTACAAACCCAAGCATTTCTTCGGTGCAGCGAGGAACACGCGCGAGGGCGGAAGTCTGACCATCATCGCAACCGCACTGATAGAAACAGGTTCGAAGATGGACGAGGTCATATTCGAAGAATTCAAAGGAACTGGCAATATGGAATTGGTTTTGTCGAGGCAACTGGCGAACAAGCGGATCTTCCCAGCGATCAATTTGCAGTTGTCTGGTACCAGGAAAGAAGAACTCCTTTTGAATGAGAACACACTGAAAAAAGTTTGGATCCTCAGAAGGATGTTGGCAGGCATGACGGAAGAGGAAGGTTTGACGTTGATACTGAAAAAGCTTCAGGAAACTGAGACCAACGAAGATTTCCTCGCGCTGATAGACCAGCAGAAGGTGAAGTACTGAGTAGAGGAGGTAGTCTCGGTTGAACGTCATAGGAGTCGATCTGGGCGGGACCAATTACGCCGTCGGGCTCGTCGATGAGGATGGAAAGATTTTGGCAAGGATCGATGGAGAAACGAAAGTTCACGAGGGGCCCGATGCCGTTGTCGAAAGGCTCGTGAAATCGATACTCAGCCTGAGCGAAGGTGATTCAATCTTTGCCGTTGGAATCGGATCACCTGGAAGCATCGATCACATCACTGGCACTGTGAGATTCTCACCGAACTTTCCCGGATGGATAGATTTTCCACTCGCGGAGAAGATAGAAAGGAGAACTTCGTTGAAAGTTTTCGTCGAGAACGACGCCAACGCTTACGCGCTCGGCGAGAGAACGTTCGGTGTGGCGAAAGGAATGGATCACGTTGTTTGTCTGACACTCGGCACTGGTATAGGCGGTGGTGTGATAACGCACGGCGTTCTTCTGAGGGGTAGTACAGGTATCGGTGCCGAGTTGGGACACATGAACGTTTTGCCCAACGGTCCAAAATGCGGTTGTGGTTCTCGAGGATGTTTGGAAGCTTTGGCTTCCGCCACAGCCATAAAAAATTTTGTGAAGGAAGGTTTTGAGAGACACAGAGAATCTTCACTGTTCAAGAC
>CAYXCE010000048.1:0-8019 GCA_964463395.1 uncultured Pseudothermotoga sp. | reverse complement strand
TTCCCATATTGATTTTGTTCTTATTCACGCAGCGGTACTTCGTTCAGGGCATCGCACGAACGGGTTTGAAGTGAGTGATGCGTCGTGAGGTCTCTGAAGAAACGTCGTGATAACTTCATGAGAAGGGTGATGGTCGTAACGCTTTTCACAATATTGTTTCTGTGGGCGGGATTCTATCTGCGCTTCACCATTGAGGCGAGGAAGAACGCTGAACTTGTGGCGAGGAGAGACAGTCTATCAACACAGATCGAAGAGTTAATGAAAGAATTGAGTGAGCTGAAGGAGAGCAGAACGAAATGATCTTCGTGACGACGTCACACAAACCAACGAAAGAGCAAGTGTTGAGGGCAAAGCAACTCTCCGAAGAGCTCAGATTGCCATACCTTTCGCGTAGAAATCATCCAAACCTCATGGAAGTCATCAAAGATGATTACTGCTACGTCGTTGAATCCGACAGAATCGTTGTGAAATACAGGGGTGGCTCGTTGTTTTTCCATCCTTCCACCGCAAAAGTGAGGATGAGGAATGTGAAGAAAGGATTGAAAGATCATCTCATAGAATGCCTCGAACTGAAGGGAGACGAGCTCATACTGGACACAACTTTTGGGCTCGGAGCCGAGGCGATACTCATAGCGGGTTTCTTGAAGAGTGGCAGAATATTGGGTTTGGAGGCTTCAACACCCATATACGTTGTCGTGAGGGAAGGCTTGAGAACTTACAGAGACAAAGAAGAGTGGATAAACATCGCCATGACGAAGATAGAACTTGTGAACTGCGATTTCAGAACTTACCTTTCAAAATGTTCCGATGACTCTTTCGACATTGTATACTGCGATCCGATGTTCGAGAACCCCGTGTACGAGTCTTCTTCTATGAACCCCTTGCGACCTTTCGCCGTCTACGATACTGTGACGGATTCGGACGTGAAAGAGATGATCCGCGTGGCACGGAAAAAGGTTGTCTTGAAAGCGCACGCGAAGGATTCGATGTTCGAGAGGATCAGTGTGGATAGAATAACTGGAAGTAAAAAGAGCCAAGTGTTGTACGGAGTGATCGAAAAGTAATGGTAATACTGACCGGCCCGACTGGTGTCGGTAAAACTGCGATCGCCATGGAAGTTGCTCTTCGCGTTGGAGCAGAGATCGTTTCAGTTGACTCAAGACAGATATACAAGTTCATGGACATAGGAACGGCTAAACCGACACCACGTGAGAGAGAGCTGGTACCTCATCACTTGATCGATTTGATCTATCCAAACGAGTATTACAGCGTGTACAATTTCAAAAACGATGCCTTGAAAGCTATCGAAAAGATCAAGCAAAAGGGGAAAATACCTTTACTGGTTGGGGGTACAGGATTGTACATAGATGCTTTGGTGAGGGGGATATTCGAGGGGGTACCTCGCGATGAAAATTTGAGACAACAGTTGATCGCCAGGGAGATCCAACGGCCTGGCTCACTCAGAAGATGGCTCGAAGAGGTGGATTCTGAAACGGCAAGCAAGATACACGTGAACGACTTGAAGAGGACGGTGAGGGCCCTCGAAGTTTGGCTCAAGACCGGAAAAACCATCTCGGAACTGCAGAGAAGTGCTCTACCTGCGGGAAAATTCAAGATCATCGTTTTGACAAGAGATCGTCAGGAACTTTATGATAGAATCAACATGAGAGTTGAAAAAATGATAAAAGATGGTTTGATCGAAGAAGTTAAATCCTTGCTTGATAGGGGATATTCAAAAGAACTGAACGCACTGAGAACCATCGGCTATATGGAAGTCATCGAATACTTAGAAGGAGCAGAAACCTTCGAGCGCATGGTAGAAAAGATCAAGCTCAACAGTCGACACTTCGCACGAAGGCAGCTCATCTGGTTCAGAAGGTACAAAGAAGCACTCTGGCTCGACGCAGATAGTGAAGGGACAATCGAGAAGCTTGTCTCTTTAGTGAGTGAATACACATAAGAATCTTTCACGATGTTGGGGGGTCTGGAGGATGGCCGAGAAGTTCAACCTTCAAGACAGATTTTTGAACACTCTGCGCACGAACAAAGTCGAGGTTAAAGTCTACTTGGTGAACGGTTTTCAGACCAAGGGTATCATCCGTTCTTTCGACAGTTACACCATCCTTTTGGAAAACGAGAATCAGCAGAGTCTCATCTACAAACACGCCATAAGTACGATCATGCCGACGTCTTTCGTCAAGCTGGTGAAGACAGAACAGAAAGAGAAGGAGGAAGCCCAACAAGGACAGCCTGATGGTACGGACGAATGAAACCACAATTTTCAAGAAAGCCTTAATGCTCACGATAGATAGTGAAAGTCCATCTTGTGAGGAACTGATCGGCCTTTTGTCCAACTTGGGAATTGAAGTTGTGGAAATTGTAAAGCAGAAGCGCGAGTTTCCTGACTCGCGCTTTTATCTTGGTCGAGGCAAGGTGGAATCCATCGTTGAGAGGATCGAGCAGTTGAAGATCGATTGTGTTGTGGTCGACAGTGAACTCACACCGCTCCAAGCGAAGAACCTGGAACGTATTCTCAGAGTTCCTGTGCGAGACAGGACACAAGTCATTTTGGACGTTTTTGCGCGGCATGCCACCACGAAGGAAGGGAAACTTCAGATCGAACTCGCACAGCTTCAGTACGAGCTACCGAGGTTGGTCGGCGAAGGAAAGAACTTGTCACGACTTGGCGGTGGCATTGGAACGAGGGGACCAGGTGAACCAAAACTTGAGGAGAAGAGGAGAGAGATACGTGAAAGGATAAGCGTATTGAGAGAACAATTGTCTGAGATCCGTAAAAACAGAGAACAGCAACGGAAGCTTCGATTGGAAAACGAGCTCGCAACTGTGTCCATAGTTGGTTACACCAACGCTGGAAAGTCCTGCTTGCTGGTTGCCCTATCGTCGGACCGATCGATCACGATCAGCCCCAAGCTCTTCAGCACACTGGCGCCCGTGGTCAGACGTGTGAAATTACCCAATGGACGGGTTGTGCTGTTTAAAGACACCGTTGGTTTCATAAGAAAAGTGCCACATTCCATAATAGAGGCCTTCAAGTCCACGCTGGAAGAGATCGTCTTCTCAGATCTGGTGATTTTACTCGTGGACGCTTCCGATGAAGAATTCTCGGAGAAAATAAAAGTCGCTGAAGAAGTCTTAGACGAATTGCAAGCTCAGGGGATCCCACGCTTGTTGGTTTTCAACAAGATTGACTTGCTTTCCAATGAAAAACTTCAGCGTTTGTTGGACGATCATCCGAATGCGGTTTTCATAAGTGCCCTCAAACGCGAAGGGCTCGACGTGCTCCTGAGTGAAGTCTGTCGAATTCTGGAGAGAAAGGAGATCGAAAAAGAGTTCTTTGTGAAACCTGATCAGCTGTTCCTGTTAGAAAAGTACCGCGAAAAGGTGACGATTGAAAAAAGTACTTACACTTCGGAGGGTGTTGTTGTTAGAATAAAAGCTCGTGAGAGCGTGCTGAAAAAACTCGCGACATTTTTCGATGGAGGGATGATTGAGTGCGAAGATCGATGCTGTTAGCTTTGATCCTCCTGCCGGTGTTCATACTCGCTTCGTTCGTGCCACCTGTAGAGGGTCAGCTTTTGATCACCTCCAGTTTCGGTGAATTCAGAGGCACGGGAAACAGAGGACCACATTTTCACATGGGAGCTGACTTCTCGACGCAGATGCGTTCCGGTGTTCCCATACTCGCTGCGGCCGACGGGTGGCTCGTGCGTGTGGAAATAGATGACGATGACATCTACGGTAACGTGGTTGTCCTACAGCATGAAAACGGTATGAGGACACTGTACGCCCATCTCAGCAACTTTTCTGAGAAGATAAGAGGCATCGTGAGCAGTGTCGTGAACGAGTTCGGAAAAAGGAGGATCGTGGTGGAGTTTCCCGAAAAAACTATCTGGTTCAAAGCCAAAGAACCCGTGGGCTATTCCGGTCAAACTGGAGAGGCCGCTCAACCACATTGTCATTTCGAGATAAGGAATGTGGATGAAACCGTGTGCTACAATCCCACCGATTTCTTATCCGTTCCAAAACCTGTGGATGCCAGATTCACCGTGAGGGGTTTAATCATAGATGGTGAGAGACAGACTTACACCGAAGGGAAGGTGTACAGTTTTCGGGGAAATTGGCCGAAGATTGCTTTGGATGCCGTGACGGTCATAGGTAGGAACAGTATCGGTATGAGATCTTTGAAACTGTACTTGAACAACAATTTGGTGTATCATATTGATTTCGGTGAGATACGTATGGACGAGTTCAACAACGTGTGGGCTGTCTACACTGAAGATTCCATCTCGGATGGATACAGGTATGTTGCTTACCACAAACTCTATCCGGATAGAGGGAGTAGCATCGTCAAGCTGAACAGGTTTCCCGAACTGGGACAACTTCCTTCGAGAGTGAACGTGGTCATAGTCTGCGAAGATGTTTGGAAAACCGAGTATGAACTGAGGTTCGTTCTGGAAAGAAGGTAGAAAGTATGTGGTTCTTCGGCCGAAAGAAAGCCAAGAACCTCGCTTTGGATCCTTTTTATAGACAGGGTAACACGTTGGTAGTGTATTTCAAGTGCTCCAAGTGCGGTGAATATTTCCGTAGCCATTTGCGCATGGGTTACGATTTCATAAACGATTACGACAACCCCGGTGTTCCGTACAGGATTGATAAGATCTATGTTGGTTCGAAATGTCCCAGCAAGTTACACTTGACTGCCACGTTCAGCGCGAGTTATAAGGTTCGGTCTTTCAGCCTTGAAGGTGGAGAATTCGTTACCAAAGAACAGTATGAGCAGCACGCAAAGGAGGCGGAGAAATGAAAAGACTGTTCACCAGCGAAAGTGTCACTGAAGGGCATCCAGACAAGATGGCCGATCAGATATCCGATGCGATATTGGACGCGATTTTGGAGCAAGATCCGAATGCGAGGGTCGCCGTTGAAACGCTCGTCACCACGGGGATCGCCGTAGTTGCTGGAGAGGTCACGACAGAAGCGTACGTGGACATTCAAGAGATCGTTAGAAGAACGATCCTCGACATAGGTTACACCAGGGCGAAATACGGTTTCGATGGTGAAACCTGTGGAGTACTGACTTCGATTCACAACCAATCGCCAGACATAGCCATAGGAGTGAACAAGGCTCTCGAGGTCAGAGAGAAAAACCATCTCGAGGACGATTACGACAAGATCGGGGCGGGAGACCAAGGAATGATGTTCGGTTACGCCACCAACGAAACACCAGAGTACATGCCCCTTCCAATCATGCTCGCTCACAAACTCGCGATGAGACTCGCTGAGGTTCGAAAGAAAAAGATAGTCCCGTTCCTCAGGCCCGATGGAAAGACTCAAGTCACGATCGAGTACGACGAAAATCTGAAACCGGTGAAGGTCGATACCATCCTCATTTCTGCTCAGCACGATCCAGACGTAACGATCAACGAACTCAGGGAAGCCCTGATCGAGCACGTCATAAGACCGACTGTACCAGAGCAATACTGGTCGAACGATGTGAAGATACTGGTGAACCCAACTGGAAGGTTCGTGCTCGGAGGCCCTTCGGCGGATACAGGCTTGACTGGTCGAAAGATCATAGTGGATACCTACGGTGGCTGGGTACCACATGGAGGAGGGGCCTTCAGCGGTAAAGATCCGACGAAGGTGGACAGATCGGCCCATTACATGGCGCGATACGTTGCGAAGAACGTCGTCGCTGCCGGCTTGGCTGATCGTTTCTTGATGCAAGTTGCTTACGCGATCGGAAAAGCACGACCCGTATCGTTGATGATAGATACGTTTGGAACGGCAAAAGTTGACGAAGAGCGTTTGAAAAAGGCCATCATTGAGATATTCGATTTTCGTCCACTAGCGATCATCGAGAAATTGGATCTGCGTAGGCCTATATACAAGAAGACGGCAGCTTACGGACATTTCGGTAGGAACGATCCAGATTTCACATGGGAAAAACTCGATGCCGTCGATGAGCTCAGAAGATATTTCAACTTGCGGTGAAGGAGGGAAACGCTGTGGCGAAGAAGGTCAACAAGTCTGCTTTGAAACGTGTGCGGCAATCGGCTGAAAGGAGAGAGAGAAATAGATCTTACAAAACGAGAATGAAGAACTGTGTCAAGTCCGTGGTGGAAGCTATAAAAGCCGGCGAGGATAAAGAAAAGATCATGCAGCTCGTCAGGGAAGCCATCTCTGCGATAGACAAGGCTGCTTCAAAGGGAGCCATCCACAAGAACCAGGCCGCACGCAGGAAAGCTCGCCTCATGAATCTCGTCAACAAGAATTTGCAGACAGTTCAACAGTGATCGCTTGAGTAAAACTTAAAGTCTCTTCTCCCGCTTGTTCCAGCACCTGAGACTCAGGTGCTGGTTTTGTTTTGATGGTAAAATCTTGATAGGAAGATGTCGTATGAAAAGTGTACTGTTGTTTCTCCTGTTCGTAACGGTTTTGTTTTCAGGACCATTGATGGTCAGTACGAACAGCTCGATGTGGAGCGCAACGGTGTGGTATGCAATACTCTTGCTCGTGAGCCTGTTTTTGATGAAGGCAGAACGGATAGGCCCACTCTTCAATTACAGGAGGGGAATCCTCCTGAAGAGTGTGCTGTACTTGTTCGTGCTTTATGGTTTGCTCGCACTCACAAATTTGGTCTTTCCACAACAGGTGGATTCCGTTCAGAAATTGAGTTTGGATCCTGGATTGATCGTTCTTGTGATCTTTTTGGCTCCCATTGCGGAAGAAATCGCCTTCAGAGGTTACACGCAGTCCATTTTCAAGAGGCGTTTGGGCACGAACGGTGCCATAATCGCTACATCCCTTTTCTTTTCGCTCTTCCATCCGATCACTGTTTTTCCACAAATATTCGTGATTTCTGTGTTACTCGGGGCGATAAAAGAGACTCACGGTTCGTTGATACCATGTATGATAGTTCATTGTCTAAACAATGTGGTGGCGTTGGTGTCGTCACTGTGAAGTGGAAAAGAGGTGATGCGAATGTTCGATAAATTTTCAGAGAATTCTGCAAGGTTGATCGTCGAAGCGCAAAAAGAAGCCATCGAGATGGGCCATTCGTACGTTGGAACCGAACACATACTCTTGGCTATACTGAAACAAGATACTCCGCTCAGTGAGTCTCTTGCCGAAATGGGCGTTACTTATGCACGCGCGAAGAACGAGATCATATCCATGGTCGGAATGGGCATGCGAGGTTATTCCAGCTCTCCACAGATGACCCCGAGAGCCAAGCGCGTCATCGAGCTCGCCTATGAAGAAGCGAAATATCTGGGCAGTGAGAAGATCCAACCTGAGCACATACTCTTGGGCATCATCAGAGAAGGCGAAGGCATAGCGGTTCATGTGCTGAGGAAGATGGGTGTGGACCTCGGCACGCTCAGAAGAAGTGTGGTTGAAAGTTCACAGCAACGCGAAAATGATTACGATATCGACAGAACTTCGGATAACCCTTCTGTGAGACATCTGGAAGGTTTCGGAATAGATCTCACGGCGCTCGCCATGAAGAACCAGCTCGATCCCGTCATCGGCAGGGAAGAGGAGATAGAGCGCGTGATGCAAGTGCTCGTCAGACGAAAGAAGAACAACCCCGTGCTCATAGGTGAACCAGGCATTGGAAAGACAGCCATCGTGGAAGGACTCGCACAACGAATAGTGGCGGGGGAAGTTCCCGAACCGTTGAAGCACAAAACGATTTTCTCGTTGGATGTTGCCGCACTCGTCGCCGGTACCAAATACAGAGGAGAATTCGAAAAGAGGATGAAGAAATTGCTCCAAGTTGTCAGTCGGGATCCGAACATCATACTCTTCATAGACGAGATCCACACGATAGTGGGTGCTGGGTCTGCAGAAGGTGCCGTGGACGCCGCGAACATACTCAAACCAGCGCTCGCCCGCGGTGAGATCAAATGCATCGGTGCCACAACACCGGATGAGTACAGAAAGTACATAGAGAAGGATGCCGCACTCGAAAGACGCTTTCAAAAGATCTATATC
>CAYXCE010000047.1:0-8032 GCA_964463395.1 uncultured Pseudothermotoga sp. | reverse complement strand
CTTCCTTGAACATTTCGAGATAATTTTCATAACGCGTTGTGGATATTTCACCAGCTCTCACAAGTTCTTTTATCTTGCATCCCGGTTCATCTATATGATTGCAATCTTTGAAGAGACAATTCCCATTTTCCTTGATCTCTTTGAAGTAAAGCTTCAGTTTATCAGGTTTTATGTGATCTATTTCTATCAATGAAAAACCCGGTGTATCGGCGACGAGACCACCGAACGGAAGATGCAACAACTCAGCGGCCGTGGTTGTGTGCCTTCCGCGTTCAAGCTTCTCAGACACTTCTTGTGTTCTCAGATTCGCTCCGGGGCAGATGACGTTCAAAAGGCTGCTCTTTCCCACGCCAGAGGGTCCAGCGAAAACCGAGATCTTATTCTTGAAATATTCCATTAGTTGATCTATGCCTTCTTTCGTTTTGGCGCTCGTCATGACGATGGGATAAAGCTTTGAGTAAATCTTGAGGAACTGTTTTTTCTTCTCTTCATCTTCTTGAGTGAGCAGATCGATCTTGTTCAAAACGATGAGAGCGTTCAAGTTGGCCTCTTCGACGAGCACCAATAGCTTATCGAGTACCAACAGTGGGACTTCTGGTTTTTTAAGGGTGTAAATGCACACCACTTGATCGACATTCGCGATTCGAGGTTTGGTCAACTCGTTCTTCCTTTTGAGTATGGACTCCACAGCACCAGTGTCGTGTACACGTACATACTCTACGATATCACCGACGAGCGGTTTGAGATTGGAAAGTCTGAACCTGCCCCTGAGCACGCACCTGATCCTTTCACCGGATTTGATGTCTTCGACGAGCAGTGCGTTCGACATGAATTTGACCACGATACCTCTGTTTCTGATTTCAATCCCTCCCTGGTTCACCAACATCGATCAAGATTGATACTTCATCACCTTTTTTCATTTCCGTACCCGGCGGCGGATAGATACCCATCACCCTACCGTCGGGACCTCTGAACGGCATCTGAACTATTCTAACTTTGAAACCCATACTCTGCAAAATGGTTTCGGCCGTTTCCCTGGGCGAGCCGATCAAGTTCGGAACATTCAGATTCTGTGGCTCTTCACAGAATAGGTTCACTGTTCTACCTTTCCTCACGCGAGTTTTCGCAGACGGAACAGTGAAACTCACCGGACCTTCACCGTGGATTTGACCGATTTTCAAACCGATTTTTTGAAACTCATCTTTAGCCCGGTTGACATCCATACCAGTCACGTCCGGGACTACGACTTCGTTCGGTCTGATCCAAAAGTAGAAGAAGAAAGTGAGAGCACCAACCGCACAACCTAGGAAGAAAAAAACAGTGAAATTGAAAATACTTCTTAAGACTTTGCTTGAAGCTTTCTCAGCCTGAGTTGACCGCATGCCGCTTCGATGTCCGCCCCTTTCTCTTGTCTCACTTCTGCTTCTATACCGTTCTCGAGTAGAATTTCTTTGAACCTGACCATCTTCCAATGAGATGGTTTTTCAAGATCACTGCTGGTAGGATTCACGGGGATCAGGTTCACGAAGACCTTCAAACCCTTCAGTAACTTTGCGAGTCTTCTAGCGTCCTCGTCGAAATCGTTGAATTCTTTTATAAGAATGTATTCGATCGTGACGCGCCTACCAGTTTTCTCCTGATAAACTTTGGCTGCTTGAAGGACTTCTTCGATGGTGTACCTCCTGTTAAGAGGTACGATCACATCTCTCTTCTCATTGCTCGAAGCGTGCAGTGATATGGCGAGTCTAACATCGAGCCCCTCGTCTGCAAACCTGACTATCTTTTCGGGTATCCCCACGGTACTCACCGTTATCCTCCGAACGCCGATGTTTTTCATCTTTGGGTGAACGAGGATCTTCACGCTCTTGATCACATTCTCGTAGTTCAAAAATGGTTCACCCATGCCCATGTAGACTACGTTCCTGATGCTTCTTTTAGAATCGTTCTCTATCGCCAGAATCTGCCCAACGATCTCGCCCACAGTCAAGTTCCTCACGAAACCACTTTGCCCAGTTGCACAGAAAGCACACTTCACAGGACAACCCACCTGCGTGGAAATGCAGGCGGTGGCGTAACCTTCATGGAACAAGAGGACAGATTCGATCGTGTTTCCATCTTCGAGTTCGTACAAGAACTTCGTGGTTTTGTCTATCTTTGAAACTTTCTTTTCGAGCAATTTCGGCAGCCTTATAGAGAACTTCTCCCTGAATAAGGATCGGTGTTCTTTCGACAAGTTCGTCATGCCTTCAAAAACGAAGACATGCTTTCTGTAAATCCAATCGAGCAATTGATCGGCTCGGTACTTTTCGAGTCCCATCTCCACGACAGCGTTCACAACTTCTTCATAACTCATGTCGAGCAAGTTCAACCTATCACCTCGAAATAAAATTATAGACTTCGGTTAAGAACGAGACATGAATTTTGTTCGATGGTGTCTTGAACAAAAACTTCCAATGAATGGTTTTTGAACATGGTCGCTTGTGGGACTTGTCCTATAACCTATGATGTCAACACACCTGGTGGTGGCGACGAATATACTCTTAACGGTATTGGGAGAAGGGGGCGCCGTTAATGTCTTCTCGCCAAAAGACGTTTATAGGACCTCGGCAACCCCCTTGATATGCTTAGGTAGAGTATAATGTCTTAGTTAGGAGTGATGCGCTTGACGATCAGTGAGGCAAAGTTTCTGTGCAAAAAGATCATGGAAGCCGGTGAGGTTCCATTACTTGTGGGACATTTCGGAGTGGGAAAAACGGACATAGCAAAGCAAATCGCCATGGAGACTGGTAGGAAAATCATCATACTCGTGCTTTCTCAGATGGAACCGGGGGATCTGATAGGTCTTCCGTCTCGACAGGAAGACAGAACGGTCTTTCTGAAACCAGATTGGTGGCCCGAAAACGGCGATAGTCTCATTGTCTTGGACGAGATAAACCGAGCCCACAGATCGATAAGGAATGCGATCATGCAACTACTGATAGACAAACGAATACACAACCACGTGCTTCCCGAAGGTGTCTGGATCATGGCCACGATGAATCCTCCAGACGAGGAGTACGATCAAGCGGATTTGATAACAGATCCCGCGTTCGTATCGCGATTTTTTGTCCTCCACGTGAATCCGACAGTGGAAGAGTGGAGAGAGTGGGCGCGAATCAATGGCGTTGATTCGAGTGTGATAGAGTTCATCACTAACTATCCTGAGTTCCTATATGTGAATTCCCCACTGTCTCTACGTGTTGAGTTGAAACCGAGTCCGAGGAGCTGGTACAAACTGAGTAACGTTTTGAGGCTGCTCTCGAAAGACGAGATCAAGAAGTACGGTTACACCCTTGCCTCAGCCATCGTCGGACCCGAGGCGGCGAGATCGTTCGTCGAATTCAACGGTTCGGAATCGATACCTACGCCACGCAAAGTACTGCTGGAGGGCTTAGAGAAGACTCAAATGGCTGATGACGTAGACAGATCGAATTCACTCGTCGTCAGATTGATAGATTACCTTTCAAAGCTGGATGATCGAGAGGTGGAGTTCCTATCAGCGCACGTTTCGAGAGTGGCTCAGAACATGGACAAATTGTCTTCGATATTACCCCGAGATTCTTTCTACGCATTGATAAGGTTCATAACGGACAGAGCAACCAACGGTGGGCAACATTCACAATTTTTTGAGCAGTTGTTGGAAAAGCTTTCCACCCTTGACGGCACGAGGGCGGCGCTGAAAGATCTATGATGGATGAAATTTTGACTAGACTCGCGAGGCGATCTCCTTTTTATATGTACTTGCTCTTGAACATGTCGAAACATCCTTCTCTTGAAACAGAAAAACTGCATATTGCATTCCGCAATGGTAGATTCACCGTTGTGTATAACCCTCGCTGGATCGAACAAAAACCAGAATCGTTCGTTGAAGCTTTTTTGATCCATCAACTGATGCATCTGATAAATCTCCATTTTCTCATCAAGCCAAAAAGCGAACGTGACAGAGCGATATGGGACTTGGCCATGGATGCGGCGATCAATCAGTACATCCCAGAGCTGGCAGCGTTTGGAGTACCGTTGAATCTGCTCGTAGAAGAAGGTCACGGTGTGGACAACGAGAATTTGTTCGTCTTGCCACCCGATTGGATGCCGAACAGAAGCGCCGAAGAGTATCATGAATGGATCTTACAAGAGATGGAAAAACTTGGTAGATTTGACGTCGTGATCGTGGCGAAATTACGTGAAAAAGGTTTAGATTCTCACAACGAAATTCTGGCGAAACAGAACGCAGATATGATCCTTGAGATCAGCCAGAGCCTCCTTTCTAAGGCTTTCAACCTCTATGGGAATGAACTGCCTTCTGGTGTTCGAAGGATGGTCGAGCTTTCCATCTTCAGGCCGTTTTTGAACTGGAAGGACATGCTCAGAAGGTTCGCAGGTGTCTCCGAGTACGGAGAGCGTTATCTCACCCCGTTGAAACCGAACAGGAGGTATCAGGATCAACCGGGATGGAGGATCGCGAGTGCCGCAAAACTTGGGATAATCGTTGACACCAGTGGTAGCATAATTCAAGAAGAATTGGACGCTTTTTTCACAGAGATAGAAGCGCTGTCTCGTTACGTGGACACGAGTCTCGTCCTGGTGCAGGTAGACAGAGCAGTCAATTTGAAAGTCAACTACACCAAGGGCATGTGGAGAGATTTGCAGATCATCGGTGGTGGCGAAACGGATCTTCAACCCGCCGTGGACTACCTCGAGCGCAACCACAGACCCGAAGGCATCGTTGTCTTCACAGATGGCTTTGCGGATCTTCCAAGTGTGAGAAGGAGAGTGCTGTTCGTACTTTCGAAGTATCACAGTGAAGAATTCTTCAGACAAGCACGCGATACATATGGCCGTTCAAGCGTGGTGGTGTTGAGTTGGTGAGTCTTGGCCCAAAGAGCGTCGCAGACAAACTACACAAGATTTTTGAGAGGTTCGAGACGAACCAATTGTTGAGCCAGATGGAAGGTTTGAGAGAGAAATTGGATCAATACCACAGACATGTGATATTGGTTTCTGTGGGTGATATCAACAATTTCTATCTCTTCGGAGCTGTGGATCATTTTGGTAGAAAATTGGTAGGACTTTCGATCGCAAACCCTTTTGAAAGAAACTCACCCATATATGTACTGAAATCACAACTCGATTTAGTCAGCACTTATGAAGAATTGCTCGGTGTTCGAGCACAATTCCAGCGATGTGGTATCGTGAGACTCCCTCTGAATTTCAAAGCACTCTGTGTAGTAGGAGATGAAGATTTTCTCGGTAAAGAAATCTTCAAAGAGAAAGTCTACGGAGAAAGAAGATTATCCTTTTCAGAGATCATCGATGAAGCTGTGTACAATAAACTGAAGACACTCAACGGTTCGATGGTAGATCTGGTGAAAGTTCAACTGCTCGATGAAGGAATACTTTGTTTGGTCAAAGTTCCGAATGGCGTTGAAAAATCGCACATATCTCTGCTCGCAGAGATAGCTCAGGTTCTCAAGGGAAGGTACGCATCCACGTGTGAGGCGAAATATCAGAGTGTTGCTTCAGCATCGCCAGTACTGACGAGCCTGTGCTTCGGGTATGAACAGTTTTTCAAAGGCTTCGATGTGGAGAATTTCTGCCGCGATTTTTCAAATAAGCTAATGAGAGCCTACGAATGCATTTTACGCTCGGTATAAAAAAGAGGGGGGACAATGCCCCCCAAAAGTGTGAGAAGGTGCTTGTATGGGTAGAGGTTGCTGGTGGCCGCCTGCTTTTCATCTTCATGATAACATCCCACGTCGGTGCTTTTCAGTTCCTTAATCATGGTTTATCCACCGCGTTTCGGTTCTTAACATGAGTTATATCTCGATTTTCACACTCTTTCTGATCAATGCAAAACAGATTTCATCGTGTCCTTCCAAGGATTTTTTGGCCTATTTGAACTGAATGTATAGCGAATCCGATGAGCAACGTTTCTGTATTCAAAATTGATTCTGATGAGGTGTGAGAGAAGACATTGTGCAATTTTTGAAGGTATGGGTTATAATGTAAAGCAGAAGTGAAACCAAGATTTCAAGGGAGTGGTTCTGTGGAACGAGTCATCGACTTGGTCATTGGGGAAAAGAACATCCAGATCACAACTGATACACCGTTTGTCGTGATTGTACGAGACTTGTTCTACGATGGAGACTGGCACACAATGGAGCAAGATCTGAAGGATAAAAAGGATATCGTTGAGGAGATCGAGAAATGTCTCTACATCGAAGAGAATGTTGTACTCTTGAACGAAGCTGTCTATGAACCGGTGTGCTTTGAGGAGCTGAAGAATTGGCTTGAGGAGAAAAAAATCTTTCCAAGAGATTTCATACATGCTTCTCTGGCGGGATTGTACGATCTGGCATTGGATTACGCCGATAAGGATCTTCATGAGGAAGCTTTCAAAGTCATCAGGTACATGCTTGAGGTGGACAAAAACTATGCTCCTGCCTATGAGCTTTATGGTTCTCTTCTCATAGAAAAGGGGGAAATCGAGCAGGGGATCAGGCACTTGGACAAAGCCATTGAGATTGACCCGTGGTTGGTACCTGCCTACTCTTCGCTTGGAGAAGCTTATTACAACAGCGGAGATTATTTGAGAGCAGTTTCTTATTGGGAAAGAGAGATCGAATATGCTCCCGACAACAAGCTCACTTATTTCATGTTGGCTGATGTCTACAGGAAGTTGAAAAACTATGACAAAGTGTGTGATGTTTTAGAGCGGCTTTTAAAACGGGATCCGGAGAGCATCATGACCATGTACCAGCTCATACAAGCCTACAGAGATGCCGGAAAAATAGAAGAAGCGAAGCACATGGAAGAAAAAATTCTCAATCTGAGACCCACGCGCACAGAAGATGTAGAACCTTGGGCGAGAATGCAGTTGAAACGTGGTAATTACAAGTTCGTCCAAGAATTTCTAAATTTACTACCGGATTCAGAGAAGGTCAAACCGTACGCCAAAATGCTCCGTGCCATTTGCGAGTTGAAGCAAGGGAATCAAGAACAAGCTAAACGGATGTTTGCTGAAATTAAAGACCATAGCCCTTGGTACTTGTACGGAAACAAAGAGTTCTTCTTGGAGTTTCTCAGCGAGGAGGAAATGCGTGCTTGTGGCATCTCTTGAATTTCATACTTGGAGCTATTATCGGTAGTTTTCTGAATGTGGTGATCTACAGACTACCCAGGGAACATATGACCCTTGTCAAACCTCCGAGATCTATCTGCCCCAAATGTGGTGCCACGATCGCTTGGTACGACAACGTGCCCATCTTGAGTTACCTTCTCTTGAGAGGAAAATGTAGAAATTGCGGTGCGCGTATAAGTTTGAGATATCCGCTGGTTGAAGTTACGAACGCTCTGGCCTATTTGGCGAATTCTTTCATACCTAACAGACTGATATCCTTTTCGATGTGTTTGCTCGTTTCGTGCGCAATAGTTATCAGTTTCATCGATCTGGAATTTCTTGCCATACCGGATGTGACACTGGTTTTGAGCTGGGTCTCAGCTGTTTTGATTTGGTGGACGAGGGGTTTCGCCATTTCAAACCTGCTCGGTGCAGTGACTGCAATGTGTCTTCTGTGGCTTTTGGGTATAGCTTACAAGGGTAGTATGGGAGAGGGAGATATAGTGCTGATAGGTGCCATCGGACTCGCCGCGGGGTTCATAGAGTCGTTTTATGTGCTGTTTGCCTCATCCGTCTCAGCGATAATCTACGCAGTTGTGAAAGGAGGAGGAAAATTAGATCTAAAACAGAGAATACCGTTCGGCACTTTTTTGGCACCCGCTGGTTACATCGTCTTACTGATCAACCTGCTCATGTGAGCTTGCTTTGAAAGGGGTCTTTGATGAGCAACTCTAGGTACTTTCTACTGTTTTTTCTTTTCATTGTGTGCATTATGGTTTTTGTACTTTACAAACTTTTTCCTATCAGATACTACGATATTGTTTCAAGAGAAAGTGGGGAATTGGATCCTCTACTTGTCATAGCGCTGATAAAAGT
>CAYXCE010000046.1:5661-8041 GCA_964463395.1 uncultured Pseudothermotoga sp. | reverse complement strand
TACCACTCAAAGAATACTCGATCGTCGATTTCGGTGCGGTCGCTGACGGCAAGAGCGACTGCAGCGAAGTTTGCAATACAGCCATCAAGAAAGTTTCTGAAAGGGGCGGAGGTAAGATCATCGTTCCTGAAGGAACTTACCTCACTGGTCCCATCCACTTCGAAAACAACGTCGAACTGCATCTTCAAAATGCGAAAATCAAGTTCCATACCGATCCTGAAAAGTATCTTCCTGTCGTGCTCACCAGATTCGAAGGTATGGAGTTGTACAACTATTCTCCCTTGATCTACGCCCACGGCAAAACGAACATCGCCATCACAGGATGCGGTGTTCTGGACGGTCAGGCGAGCGAGAAAAACTGGTGGATCTGGAAAGGTAAAGAAGAGTTCGGTTGGAAGGTTGGAATGCCCAACCAATCGAACGATGTTCTCGAGCTCGCAGAGATGGTGAAAAACGGTGTACCGGTCGAAGAGAGAATCTTTGGAGAAGATCATTTCTTAAGGCCAAGCTTCGTTCAGTTCTACGGGTGTAAGAACGTGCTTTTGGAAGGTTTCGAGCTGATCAACTCGCCCATGTGGTGCATCCATCCTGTGCTTTGTGAGAACGTCATAGTTAGAAATGTGAAGATACACAGCAGAGGTCCGAACAACGATGGGATAGATCCAGAATCGTGCAAGTACGTGCTCATAGAAAACTGTTTCTTCGACACCGGTGACGATTCGATCGTCATAAAATCTGGTCGAAACGAAGATGGTAGGCGCATAGCGATCCCCTGTGAGTACGTCTTGGCGCGCAACAACACCGTGCTGAGTGAAAAGAGCCACGGAGGTTTCGTCATAGGAAGCGAGATGTCCGGTGGCGCAAGAAAGCTCGTGGCGATGGACAACCTCTTCATCAATCTGGAGAGGGTGTTGAGAATAAAGACCAACTCAAGAAGAGGAGGTTTCATCGAAGAGGTTTACTTCTACAACAACGTTGCTGTGAACGTTTTCGAAGAGTTATTCGTCGTTCAAACAGATTACGACAACGAGACGGGCGATTTTCCCCCTTCGGTGAAAAACATTTTCGTGAAGAATTTCAAAGCGATCCGTGGAAAGTGCGGTGTGAGAATCAAAGGCTTGGAAAATTCGAAGGTATCCAACGTGCACCTGCAGAACTGTCTCTTTGAAGAAGTCGAGTTCGCTATGGAACTGAGTGACTGTCAGATCACATTAGAGAACGTCAAGATCGGAGAAACTTTCTTTCGGAAGGCCACGTTGGAAGGAAAAGTATCGATGCTCTAACTTTCGATCCTCCAATCTGTGAAAATCCTACCCAGTGATACAATCTTTTAAGAAAGCAAGGTGAAATTTTGCTCGGAACACTCCTGAAGATTGCGTTCAGAAACTTCTCTACGCACTTCAAATCTGCCCTCGTCCTCATGCTCGGCATCGGTGTGCCCTCGATGCTCATCGTCGGAGGATTATCTCTGAACGATTCGATCTCCCGTCTCATAGAAAAGAGTTTTTCGACGAACTTCGGCGTGGCGGACGCTTATGTCGAGAACAGACGAAACAACATCTTTTTCAAACTCCCACTCGATCAGACGATTCTGGACGAATTGAAAAACAGAAAGGAAGTCTCGGCCACTTTGTCGGTGGGAGAAACGCTCGGACGGATCGAGTTCGATGGGCAATTGAAAGACTGCCTCGTTCTGGTGGTGGATCCAGAAGAGCTCGCCAAATTCGTTGGAAAGCCCACAGCTTTGTCTGAAGGTGCGATCGTTTCGAAAGATCTGGCGTGGTCCATGAACATCTCTGAAGGTCGATCCATCGTGCTGAACGTCGCCAGCGAAGAGTTGGAGCTCGAAGTAACGCAGATAGGTCAGGATGGTTTTTTGAACTTTCGCGGTGAAAATCTACATTACGCTGGCACTGTCTTCGTCGACAAAGATCGAATTCAAACCGTTCCTTTTCCCACGAGGATCTACGTGAGCCTCAAAATACCGCTCGATCAGCACGAAGCTTTCACTGCGGCGCTGAGAGACGAGCTCAAAGTGACGGCGGTCCCCATGAAGGCGCACCTCCTCAATTCTCCTGCAAACAAGGCCTTGGGGTATCTCACAGTCATGTTCAGCGGTTTTTCCATCATCGCCTCGCTGATTTTGATCTACATATTCGCCCAGAGCTTGGTGGAAGAGCGCAACGCGACCATGGTGACATTGAGGATACTCGGTATGAAAGCGAAACATCTCTACACAGCTTTGATGTTCGAAGGAACGATGTATGTACTCGTAGCCGGAATTTTTGGTGGTTCTTTGGGAGTTTTTCTCGGAAGATATCTGCTTGGGAGATTGCGAACCATCGTGAACGTTTTCACCGACGGATTCGGATCGATCTTT
>CAYXCE010000046.1:1567-5651 GCA_964463395.1 uncultured Pseudothermotoga sp. | reverse complement strand
TTTCACAGGTCGAATTCGGAATTTCTCCATCCACGGTCTTGGTGGGTGTCTTAGTCGGAATAGTCCTTCCGTTGACGATCTTTTCGATCAGAGTCCTAATTTTGAGCAAAAGATCTCCAGTTCGAATGCTCAAAGCACCTGAGCAAAGAACCTTTCACATCCCAGTCTTAACCGGTGTCGTTGGATTCTTCGCAGGATTGTTTTTGATGATCCTTCTCTCGTTCACACCCGTGGTTCAGTCCATCAGCGTTTGGAAACTCTTGCTCAGGGGTTTGGGGTTCTTTCTGGCGAGTTGGTTGATCTGTTTGTTCGCCATTGGTCTTTTGAGGAGGGGATTGACTCGGCTCTCTGCGAAGAGATCTGTTTCGAGTTTCATCGCACTGTCCTACGTGGAGCGGAATTTGAAGAGCACCTTTTTGGTAGCGTTGATGTTCAGCCTGATCGTCTTCGTCATGATCATCGTCATGGTTGTTCCCCACAACGTGGAGCGGTTCATCAAAGACAGGCTCGAAACCGGTCTGTTCGGTTACAACTTCATGGTGGTCTACAACCCCCTGAAGCTCGTTTTTTCCAGAGGAGAGATCGACATCGTTGAGGGTTTGAACCAACCTTGCAAAGTTTACATCGCCCAGTTCAATGAAGATCTCATCGCCTTCGTGGACGAAAATTTTCTACAGATGGCGAACGTGCCGATCGAGACGAACAAAGATTGGAGAAAGAGATTGATCCAACCTGGTACGATCGTCATTGGTTATTTCGACGAAACAAAACGCATTTCAGCTCGAGCAGTCTCTGGTTTCATCAAATCTCCTCTCAGAATAGGCGGGAGTGAGAGGGTGAGCTTCGAAGTGATCGACAGTTTCGATATGCGAAAACTCTTAGTTCCGGTCAGCTACGTCGCATCTTCGAACAGTCTGCCGAAAAACGTGAGGGCGATCCCAATTCTCCTCGGAAAGGTTGAGCCGCGAGATGTTTCGAAGATCAAAGAGTTTTACTCGAAGCGGTTCGATTTTCCCGTGTACATCACGGAGGAGTTGAACAGGCTCTTCTCTGGGATCGATCTTTTGGTGCAGACCGGTGTAACACTGCTGTATTTTGGACTTCTGAGCGGTTTCAGCGGGATAGGGTTCTACACCCTGAGGAACGTGATGGTGAGAAAACATCTTTCAGGCGCGCTGAAGGCTTTGGGCATGACGTCCAAAAGTATCGCGAACGCCTTCGTTCTGGAGAGTGTGACGATCGCTTCGATCGGCGTTGTTGTTGGTCTGCTCGCAGGCTTTCTCGAATCGAGAGACGTTGCAAAGACCATCCTCGCATTGTTCGGAGCTGAACGGTTCGTCCTTCCCATCCAGCAGATCATCTTCATGGTCTTGGCCATCTACATCGTCGTGGCGCTGGTGGTCTTTTCGGTCGTGAGGTTTTCCCGTTCGAGCGCCATCGAAATGCTCAGCGCGCCGGAGTGAGGGGATTTTCATGATCTTGGTCAAAGACCTTTACAAAGTCTACGGCAAAGGAGAAAACCGTGTGGAAGCGCTCAGGGGCGTCGATCTTTCGGTGAGAGATGGAGAGTTTCTGGCGATCTTGGGACCTTCTGGATCTGGAAAAACGACGCTTTTGAACTGTCTTTCCGGTGTGGATTCTCCAACGCGCGGTGAGATCTACTTCAACGGTGTCGCCTTTCATTCACTCAGCGAGGAGGAAAAAACGAAATTCAGGGCCAAGCACATGGGCTTCATCTTTCAATTCTTCAACTTGGTGCCGGTCCTCACGGTCATCGAAAACGTTGAACTGCCGCTCAAGATACTCGGTGTGAACCACAGAGAATCGAAAGAACGTGCGTTCGAAATGATCAAAAGAGTCGGCCTTTCAGACAAAGCGAACCGTTTTCCTTCACAATTGTCCGGTGGGGAACAGCAGAGAGTGGCGATAGCCAGAGCTTTGGTACACGAACCAAACATCGTTTGGGCGGACGAACCGACGGGCAACCTCGATTCCGAAACGGGTTCGATGATAATCGAGCTGTTAGATCGAATGCGAATTGAGCATCGAACGACCCTGGTGGTGGTCACCCACGACGAACGTATAGCCAAAAAAGCAGACCGCGTACTCATCATGAGGGATGGAAAGTTCGTGAACTGACCTCACGAGTATTGTGACAGCTCCTTTTTCCCCTGTAACTTTACGAAAATTCACCTCTTCCGTGAGGAAAAGGCTGTTACACTAAGTTAACTGAGAGGGGATTCAATGAGACCGATATCCGCCTTTTCAAGAACGATGAATCCTGTCAGCCCAAGACTTTCGAGAGTCCTTGTGCCATGGCTTTTGAAAAACTCAAGGTATCTGAGCAATGTGCCATCTTTGATCAAAGCTTTTCGAGACTGTCGATTAAAACGTAACGAGCTCCTTTCAAAGGAGGATCTGATGGTACCGCCCGTGATGATACTGAGCGTCACTAACAATTGCAATCTGCAATGTCGAGGATGCTTCGTCGAAAAACTTTCGAAAAGATCGATGTCACTTTCAGACTGGCAGAATGTGATAAGGCAGGCGAAGCAACTCGGTGTTTTTGCATTCTTGATAGCAGGTGGAGAACCTTTCTTGATGGAAGGTTTACTGGATCTGATCGATCAGAACGAAGACCGTGTTTTTGCTATATTTACAAACGGAACATGCATAGATGAAGAACAAATAGAGCACTTGAAGAAAACCTCGAATGTAGCCATCGTTCTGAGTCTCGAAGGCGATGAACAGCTAACAGATGAAAGAAGAGGAAAGGGTATCTACGAGAAAGTGATCGCCACCTTGAAAAAACTTTCGCAGTTTGGCATACTGAGTGGCATTTCAGTGACGATAACAACCGACAATTACAGTTTTTGGATGAAAGATGAGAATATGAACGACATGATCAAATTTGGCGTGAAACTGTGTTTTTTTATTGAGTATATAGATGTAGACGATAGCGAAAAAATTCTGAATATAAAGCAGCGCACAGCTTTCAGAGAGAAAGTTTTGTACTACAAAGATCACAACCCCATCTTCATCGTTCATTCACCCGGAGACGAAACGATGTTCGGTGGGTGCGTCTCTGCGGGGAGAGGTTTCATACACGTGAACGCCTTCGGTGATATAACACCATGCCCAGTGGTGAACGTCTCAACTCACAATGTGAAAAATTCAACGCTCAAAGAAGGCTTGAAAAGTCCGCTCTTTCAGCAGATAAGAGAAAACAAACTGCTTGAGAATGGCGATGGCCCATGCGCATTGATATCCCATCGCAAAGAATTGGACGCCTTGGTCCAAGTCCACTCGCAACAGTTACGCTAATCTAAGCTTCGATAGTGGCGTAAGCTCTTTTTTTAAAATCAAGATGAACTTGCATCGTTCGCGTTTTTTCAACAACCCATTCGAGGTTTATAATTAGTTGAAGTTTGAGGCATGGGTGTTCCACACGAGGGGGTGTTGATCCATGAAAAAGTTGTTCTGGATGGTTCTGGTGATAATCGTGACATCACTATTGATCACCGCGTGCGTACAATCCGATTTAGAGTTGAGAGGTAAACCCAATTCGATCAAGATTGTAACAGCCAAACTGAGCCTAACTTTGGCGTACCCTCAGAGCTTTGATCCAAGCTCGATCAGTGGATACAAAGTTTTAGTCACGAACGAATCCGGAAATGTAGTTTATGAAAACAACTTTGCCACAGCCAGTATATACTTCACGATCAAAACTTCACCTGGATTGTACACTGTAAAAGTTGAAGCTCACACCAACGGTGAAAAGAAGTTGGAAGGAACCAGCCAAGTTTCGATTGAAAAAACGGGAGAATACAATGTCGAAGTCATCCTGAAATTCGTGCAAACTGGCGGTAATAACGGTTCTAACTATCAAATAATCGCCGACGACGAATCACACATTGTTGGTAGAATCAGTTACATCGATGTCAAAGTGTTGAACGAAAACGGCTCACCCGCTCAGGGTGTGGTTGTCAAATTCTTCTGCGATGGTCAACCTGTCGTGGACGTGCTGACAAAACAAGCTACGGTCGTCACGGACAGCGACGGTGTGGCGAGGGTGGCGATACTC
>CAYXCE010000046.1:0-1557 GCA_964463395.1 uncultured Pseudothermotoga sp. | reverse complement strand
ACAAGCGGTGTCAATTTCTATGGACTGCAAGCGCTTTCTCTGACGACAGCTTCTCAGATCTTCTATGTGGACGTTGGAGCGGATGGCACTTACGAAGCTTCTTTCACCGTGAGTTTCAATGCACCCAGTTGGTCGTTCTTGATGTGGATATGTGCTGATAACAACTTGGAACCCTACGCTTCGAACGATTTTTCCGAGATGCGGAACGTTAATCCTAACGTGTCAATCATCGCATTCTTTGACGGAATTTCTCGAGACAAAGTGATGGTCCTCGATGAGCTGGGTGAATGGAAAACGATCCACGTTCTCGAACAGGATCTAGACTCAGGCGATCACAACAAATTACTTGAAGCCATGGAATTCGCATTCGGATCGTTCGGTTCATCACATCGAGCCTTGGTACTTTGGGATCACGGTTCAGCTTGGATTTACGATTCACACTACTGGGAACCTTCTGAGGCTACGTTCTCTCCCCAAGCCATATGCTTCGACGACACGTCCCAAAACGCCATTTCAACGAGAGAACTGAAAGAAGCTCTGCAAAAATACACTGGTCCTAATATAGATATGCTTGCGATGGATGCATGCCTCATGGGTTCGATCGAGATACTTTATGAGCTGAGAGGCCTGATCGACTACGTGGTCGCATCGAGTTTCACTGTGCCAGCTTATGGCTACGATTACACTTTCTTGGGCAAGATAAGCCCGACCGATGATGCTTACAACGTTGGTGTGAAGATCGTAGACGCTTACAAAGATTTCTACTCTAAACTCAATCAGGATCTGAGCTTGGCAGTTTACGATATGGACAAAATCAACGATGTGACCGATGCTTTGGACCTGCTGGCGAAACGGCTCGTTCAGATCATGAACAACAACTTGAGGAACACCGTTCGCAGTTTCTACGGCTCTTTGATCAAGTACGATTCGTTCCTGATCGATCTCAACGACTTCGCATCGAAAATCAAATTGAAAATCAGTGATACTTCTGCTCAAAATTACGCAGGGCAAATTCAAAATGTTCTTGAAAAATTCGTTGTTTACGAATATGCCAAAAAATCCAACAAGTCGATCAAAAATCCCGTGAGCATCTTCCTACCTAACGATTCAAAAACGTTGATCAAGTACGCCAACGATTACAACACGTTGTCCTTCTGCGAAGATTTCGATTGGGCCGATTTTCTGGAATCTTGGTTGCAAACGGGAGATGTTCTCTACTGACAAAGCTTCAGTAAAACGACCGGGTGGAAAAATCCACCCGCTCTGTTTGAGCTGACTTTTTCAATTCGCCCTGCGAATTTCAAGGTTCATACCTCTTCTCTTTAAGGAAGATGGTTCCTTTCAAACGAATATCTCTTGAAGAAGCGCCCACCTTGATTTCGTACTCTCCACCTTCGACGAGCCATTCCTCTCCATCGAAGCTTGCGAGATCTCTCAATGGTATGTCCAAAGTTATTCTCTCGGCCTGTCCTGGTTCCAAGAGCCCGGTCTTTTGGAACGCCTTGAGTTCCTGCATGGGTTTGTCCAACCTTCCTTTTGGAGCTTCGATGTAGACCT
>CAYXCE010000045.1:0-8198 GCA_964463395.1 uncultured Pseudothermotoga sp. | reverse complement strand
GGATGTGAGTGAGGAACTCATCATCGAACTTTTGAGAGCGGCCATGCATGCACCTTCTGCTGGTAATGAGCAACCATGGCACTTTGTTGTGATCAGATCTGAAGACAGGAAAAGAAGAATAGCTGAGATTCATCCATACGCACAAATGGTTACACAAGCTCCCGTGGCAATTTTAGTTTGTGGTGATCTAAGCCTCGAGAAATACAAGGGCTTCTGGATTCAAGATTGCTCGGCAGCCACACTCAATATCTTGCTCAGAGCCACGGAACTGGGGTTGGGTTCTGTATGGTGTGGTATCTTTCCAAACGAAGAGCGTGTTCGAGCATTCAAGGGATTTTTTAACTTACCTGAGAATGTGATACCTTTTTCTCTTGTACCCGTGGGCTATCCTGCAGAGACGCCAAAACCAGTTGACCGTTTTAAACCAGAAAGAATCCACTTTGAAACGTGGTGAGAAGATGGGCAAAAAAATTGTTGCACTCGAATCAACTGTCATAGCGCATGGTCTTCCTAGACCTTTAAATATTCAGGTAGCGCAGATGTTGGAGAACATCGCAAGAGAGAAAGGATGTGAAGCTAAAACTGTAGCTATAGTGGCTGGTAACATAAAAGTCGGACTGGAGAAAGAAGAACTCGTTCAAATTGGACTTAGGGATGATGTTGTAAAAGTTGGCGTTGCGGAGATTCCAATAGCTCTGGCGAAGAAATTGTGGGCAGCCACCACAGTGAGCGCTACGATGCGTATCGCCTCTATGTACGGCATAGAAGTCTTTGCCACCGGTGGAATTGGCGGTGTTCACGATACAAAGGAGTGGGATGTATCGCAAGATTTAACGGAACTTGCAAGAACGCGCATGATCGTTGTTTGTGCGGGTCCGAAATCCGTGCTCGACATCAGAGCGACTGTTGAAATGCTCGAAACTCTACAAGTTACGGCTGTGGGTTACAAAACTGATAGATTGCCGGCTTTTTTCGTTCATCAAACCGATATACCTATTCAGAGAGTAGAAAGTGTTTCAGAGATTGTTGAAATCTATCTTACCAAGTGTAGACTAAACCTACCAGGCTCTGTTTTGGTTTTCAATCCCATACCTCCTGTCTATGGTATAGCTACGGAAGAAATCGTTGAGTGGGAAAGAATCGCAGAGGAAGAACTGAGGAAGGCAAGAATTGAAGGTAAAATGGTCACCCCATTCTTATTATCGAAAATTGCCGAGATTTCAAATGGAAAAACGGTAAAAAGTAACATCGAACTTTTGAAGAGCAACGTTTCGTTAGCGTGTGACATCGTCATCGAACTTTCACGGTTTGAGGATGAAAATATGCATCGATCGATTTAAGAAAATCTTTCTGAATGACCAGTTCGCATTGCTTTAAAACCAGTCACTCGACAATATGGATCTTGAGCATATTCGTTGTACCTACTACGCCACACGGGGTTCCAAGTGTTATGATGACGACATCAGATGGTTCCACATAACCTAAAGTTTTCGCTTTCTCAACTGCAACATGTATCATGATGTCCACTGAGTAGGCCTCAGGTACGAGTACAGGTACTACACCCCATACGATGGGGAGTTGGAAACATGTTGACTCTCTTGGTGTCGTGGCTAAGATGGGACAATTCGGTCTGAAATAGGAAACGCGGCGTGCTGTGCTCCCAGATGCGGTGGATGCAATGATTAGTTTCACGTGAGTTTCCCTAGCGATTTCACACGAACTTTTTGCAATGGCGTCTGATGTATCAGATGGTCGTTCGCGCCGTCTGGCTTCGAACCAAATTCCAAGTTCGTCCAGATGTTCTTCTACGCTTTCTATGATTCTTTTCATGGTTTCCACTACCAAGACGGGCTTTTCCCCAACAGCAGTTTCGACGGTTAACAACAAAGCGTCAGCTCCATCGAGAATAGCATTAGCTATGTCAGTAACTTCGGCGCGGGTAGGTTGGGTATCCTCAACCATTGATTCGAGTAATTGCGTGGCAACTATAACAGGTACTCTGAATCTCGAAGCCTTTGAGATCAGGGTTTTCTGGAGAACCGGTAAACTTTCCAGCGAAGTTTCAACAGCGAGGTCACCTCTCGCTATGATGATACCATCGCTCGCTGCGCATATCTCCTCAAAATCTTCTAAGGCCTCTTTGGTTTCGATCTTCGCTAGAGTGGCAGAAGAAGAATCCAATGTTTCAAGCAGATTTTTGAGTTCATACACGTCCTTAGGTGATCTGACGAAAGAAAGGCAATAATAATCTATCCCAATATTAGATGTGGAACTCACGATTTGCTTGTCTTTTTCCGTGAGGGAAGGTATGGAAAGTTTCACTGTCGGTAAATTCACGCCGCTGTTTTTCCTGATCCTTCCACCCCTCTCAACAACGCATTCAACATGTTTTCCATATTTTTTGATGACTCTCAGCTGAAGTTTACCGTCGTCTAAGAGCATGACATCATCTTCGCTGAGCAGCTGTGTTATCTTGGGTTCACTCAGAATAAAGTGCTTTTTACCTGTTTGCAACTCGCTTTCGCTTACCAAGATGGTTTCTGCCTCTCGAACCTCCAAAAATTCCGTATTCGAGGGAAGTCTGACTCTCAATTTAGAACCTGGTAGATCTACAATGATCGAGAAAGGAGTAGAAGAATCGCTTCTGAAATCATCAAGCAAGTTTACTAGTCTAATCAGCTTATCCAAATCATAATGCGCCGCGCTCAGCCTAAATCCACTCACACCAGATTTCAGTAGTTCCCCTATGGTAGTGATATTTTCACTCTTCGGGCCCAGGGTGCACAGAATTTTTGTCTTTGTCATGGGAATACCCCTCAAGACAGCAACATACACATCTCATAGAGCGAAAGATCTAATTTTTTCTTGGTCAGGATCACTTTTTCAGTATCGATCAACATTATTTGTCCAGCACTGAGAACAGTTGTTGCACATCTTTCACCATCGAGCAGGGCTTGCACAGCTTTTACCCCCATACGTGTTGCGAGTAATCTGTCGAAAGCTGTTGGACTTCCACCCCTTTGGATGTGTCCCAATATAGAGATTCTTGTTTCATATCCGATCTTGGCCGAAATCTTACGCGCCACGTCTTCTGCTTTTCCTGCACCTTCTGCAACAACGATTATGCAGTTCAATTTCCCTCTTTTGCGTTCTTCAAGCAATCTTTCTGCAAGTTGATCGAAATCTATGCGCATCTCTGGAATTATTGCTGCTTCTGCACCTGTGGCAATGGCTGACATGAGTGCGATATATCCAGATTCTCTTCCCATGACTTCCACTATGAATGCGCGTTCATGTGATGTAGCTGTATCTTTGAGCTTCTGTATTGCGTCAACAACTGTGTTGAGACAAGTATCAACACCCACGCACATATCGGTGTATGCAATGTCGTTATCTATCGTACCCGGGATACCTATTACAGGCACACCAAATTCTCTGTGAAATATCACTGATCCTGTGAGACTTCCCTCCCCTCCTATCACGATCAAGCCTTCTATACCAAGTTTAGCGAGTTGTTTAGCTGCTTTTTCTCTTCCTTCTTTTGTGAGGAACTCACCGCAGCGACTTGTCCTCAGAATCGTTCCACCTTTTTCCATGATACCGGCGACAGAAGCGAAGTTCATCTCCTTGATGGCTCCATCGATCAAACCGCAATAACCTCGTTCAATTCCGAAGACTTTCAATCCATTCCTCACCCCATAGCGTACAACTGCCCTAATTGCTGCATTCATACCGGGTGAATCTCCGCCACTCGTTAAAACACCTATTGCTTTCATGTCGATACCCCCAGGTGTTAGAATTATCACTGGAAGAATTATACCAATTTGAAGGTGATGAAGTTGTGGAGAGTACTCATTGAAGGTGTGAATATCTCTCTTGCGAACATGTTGAAGTCTATCCTTGAACAAAATGGTGTTGAGGTCTTGATGAGACCTTCAAAGTTGTTTGATCCAGTCATATTCGGTCAGGGTGGTTTTGTAGATTTGCTCGTACCTGAAGATAGAATGGAGGAAGCACGTTCTTTGATCGAGGAGGCGCAGAAAAATGGTGAAGAAGACACCACTCTATGATGAGCACATCAGACTCGGAGCGAAGATGGTTGAGTTTTCTGGTTGGATGATGCCGCTTCAATACGAAAGTATCGTTTCGGAAGTCGAAGCGGTGAGGAAAAATGTTGCCGTTTTCGATGTATCACACATGGGTGAAGTGGCAATATCGGGACCAGATACAGCAAAGTTTTTAGACTGGTTGCTGACGAACACGTTCAGCACTTTGACCGTGGGACAGGCGATGTATTCAGTCATGTGCAACGAGAATGGCGGCATCATTGACGATCTCATCGTTTACAGAACAGGTGAAAGTGCAGCATTGTTAGTTGTGAATGCGGCAAACACCGAGAAAGATTTTAACTGGATCCGTTCGCATACGAAGAATTTTAATGTCGAGGTCGAAAATGTCTCCGATCGCTATGGACTCATTGCCATTCAGGGTCCAAAGAGTGAAGCGTTACTCTCTCGTGTGTCCCCAGATATAGTCTCCTTAAAATACTACCACTTCGCTAAATTCACGATCTTCGGGAAAGAGTGTATAATCAGCAGAACAGGTTACACGGCAGAGGATGGTTTTGAGATTTGTTGCCTTTGGCAGGATGCTCCACATATTTGGCAAAGTTTCTTCCAGGTAGGAGAGGCATTCGAGCTGAAGCCGGCTGGTCTTGGCGCGAGAGATGTTTGCAGGTTAGAAGCTTCTTACATGTTGTATGGTAATGACATGGACGAGAGTACAACACCTTTGGAGGTTGGTCTCAGTTGGGTGGTGAAATTCGATAAGGACTTTATTGGAAAAGAGGCGTTACTCGCACAAAAAGAGAGAGGTATAGCTAAGCGTATAAGAGGCTTGAAACTTGAGGGAAAGCGTATCGCAAGACATGGCATGCCAGTGTTGAGGGACAGCAGTCAGGTGGGAACGATCACCAGCGGCACCTTTTCTCCCACACTTCAATCTTCTATTGCTCTCGCTATTGTGGATGTCTCTCTCAAACCTGGAGATACGGTGATGGTCGATCTCAAGGGAACAAAAGTTGATGCGGAAATTGTGAAGCTTCCTTTTTATAGAGGGTCTGTAAAGAGTACATCAGCTTGAGGAGGTGTTCAAAATGATGAAGTTTGCGAAGACACACGAATGGGTTAGAGTTGAGGGTCAGATAGCAGTCGTAGGAATCAGTAACCACGCGCAGGAGAAGCTTGGAGACGTGGTCTACGTTGATCTGCCGCAGGTTGGTAAAGTTGTAAAAAAGGGTGAAACTTTTATGAGTGTCGAATCGGTCAAAGCGGCGAGCGATATCTACGCACCCGTCAGTGGGAAGATCGTTGAAGTGAATCAGAAACTTTCCAATCAACCAGAACTAATTAACAAAGACGCTGAAGGGGAAGGGTGGTTGGTGAAAATCGAAATGAGTGATCCAGAGGAGTTAACAGATCTCCTTGACGATGAAGCCTACAGGAGGTTCTGTGAGGAGGAAGGTTGACATGTTCCCGTACATTCCTCATACGGAGGAAGAAATAAAACAAATGCTACAAACCATCGGTGTCGATTCCATAGAAGATCTCTACAGGGATGTGCCTGTGACGTTGCATAGATTGAACCTTCCAAAGGGTCAAGATGAGTTCACCGTTACTAGGAAGTTGAAAGAGTTAGCTGGTAAGAATGTGATAGTGGAGAAGGAAAAAGTGTTCGCCGGAGCCGGTATATATGTTCATTATATTCCTTATGTTGTGAAGGCCATAGTTTCAAAGCCAGAATTTGTAACAGCTTACACACCTTACCAAGCCGAAGTTTCTCAGGGTACTCTGCAAGCTCTGTTCGAATATCAAACGATGATCTGTGAGCTCACGGGGATGGAGGTTGCAAATTCCTCGATGTACGATGGAGCCAGCGCTCTTGCTGAAGCGGTGTTGATGGCTCACAGAATAAATGGTAAAACTAAGATACTGCTGAGTGAGGGGATTCACCCGGAATACATTCAAACGTGTAAAACATACTCCAAAGGTCTTGGGATAAAACTTGAACTCGTTTCTGTTGATGAAAGAGGAACAACAGATTTGAATATTCTCTCAAAGCTCATCGATCCGGAAACAGCGGCGGTGGCAGTCCAGTACCCGAACTTTTTCGGTATCATTGAGGATCTGAAAGTTGTTCGGGAGATTGCAAAGGATTTGGTCTTCATAGTGGTTGCGGAACCGATCTCGCTCGCACTGCTTGAACCTCCGGGAAGTTTTGGCGCAGACATCGTGGTGGGGGATGGTCAACCGTTGGGAATACCACCGAATTTCGGTGGTCCAACCGTTGGTTTTTTTGCGACGCTGGAGAAACATGTGAGGAAAATGCCCGGTAGGATCATAGGAATGACCAAAGATGCCGAAGGTAAGAATGGTTACGTGATGATCCTTCAAACGAGAGAGCAACATATCAGGCGAGAAAAAGCTACATCCAATATATGCACCAATCACGCGTTGATGGCCCTAACGAATGCAGTTTATATGAGTCTCATGGGGCCAGAAGGTTTGTACGAAGTGGCGAGAAGGAGTTACGCTAACGCACATTACTTTGCAGAGAAGTTGCAAGAAAAAGGTTTTGATTTGAAGTTCAAAGGTCCATTCTTCAACGAGTTTGTTTTCGTGGTTGACGAGAATTATAACAGAATTTGGAAGGAGATCTTCAAAGAAGGTTTCTTAGCACCTCTGCCACTCGAATGGTTTGATGAACGTTATAAATGCCTTGCGCTTGCTTGTGCAACCGAGGTGAACACGAAAGAAAGTATAGATTCGATAGTAAATATGCTGGAGCGTGGTTTGAAATGACAGTGTTCGAAAAATCAGTGAAGGGAAGAACAGGTTTCAAATTTTCTGAGCCTGATGTGGGCTTTCAGAACGTGGATTTACCGAAAGATCTAGTTAGAAGACGAGATTTGGGTTTACCACAACTGAGTGAGGTCGACGTGGTGAGGCATTACACAGAACTCGCTTCAAAAAACTATTCCGTCGATAAAGGATTCTACCCATTGGGATCCTGCACGATGAAGTACAACCCGAAGTTGAACGAATTCCTCGCATCGTTGGAAGGCTTTACCGAATTGCATCCGTATCAACCGATCGAAACAGTGCAAGGTGCCTTACAGATGATGTACGAACTCAAAGAGTTTTTGTGTGAGATAACTGGAATGGACGATATGACACTTCAACCAGCTGCAGGTGCTCATGGTGAACTGACTGGTTTACTCATAGTGAAGGCTTATCACCTTTCAAAAGGAAACACTGAACGAACCATCGCCTTGATACCAGATTCAGCGCACGGAACAAATCCAGCTTCTGCAGCTATGGCAGGATTTGATGTTTTGGAGTTGAAATCCACCAAGGAAGGTCTATTGGATGTTGAAGAACTCAAGAAACATTTGAACGAAAATGTTGCAGTTCTTATGCTTACAAATCCCAACACGCTGGGTCTATTCGAGAAGGATATACTCAAAATCGAACAGCTTGTTCATGAAGCTGGTGCCCTGCTTTATTATGATGGAGCAAATTTGAACGCTATCACAGGGAGATTCAGACCTGGTGATATGGGTTTCGATGTAGTACATCTGAACCTCCACAAGACTTTTTCTGCTCCTCACGGGATGGGAGGGCCTGGTAGCGGACCGGTGGGTGTTAAAAAGTTTTTGGCACGTTTCTTGCCGATCCCAGTGCTCAGAAAATCGGAGGAGGGCACTTATTACTTCGATTACAACTTACCAGATAGCATCGGAAGAATGAGAAGTTTCTATGGTAATTTCACAGTCCTAGTGAAGGCGTATTCGTACATATTGATGATGGGTAGTGACGGACTGAAACGCGCAAGCGAGATGGCTGTGTTGAACGCTAATTATTTGAGAAAGCTACTTTCTAAGTATTTCAAGATGGCTTCCGATAGAACCTGTATGCACGAGTTCGTAGTCGATGGGAGTGAATTCGTGAAAAGAACTGGTGTACGAGTTGCTGACGTAGCTAAGCGGTTGTTGGATTACGGAGTCCATGCGCCAACAGTTTATTTTCCGTTGATAGTTCACGAGGCTATGATGATTGAACCCACCGAGACAGAGAGCAAACAAACTCTCGATCATTTTGCAGAAATTATGGGTAAAATTGTTGATGAGGCAATTATGG
>CAYXCE010000044.1:2193-8220 GCA_964463395.1 uncultured Pseudothermotoga sp. | reverse complement strand
ATCAGGAATGGGTAGGTTCAACGAAGAGAGACGCACCAAAAGTTCTTCTTTTGGGATCTTGGGTGAGCGAAGGATTGGCTGAAATCATAGAAAGTTCAGGAATAAGCCTGATGAACGCAACTTGTTCCGGCCCGTATGCACTGCTTTCGAACGCACAGATGAAAAACGACGTCTTTGAATCGATCGCCTCGAGGATTTTGAATAAAAAACTTTCCTGTGGAAGGTTCACTTCAGACAGAAAACTGAAGGAACTTGTAGAACACTTCAGACCTGCCGCAGTGATACTGCACACAGCAAAATTCTGTGATTTTTATCACTTCGATGAGCAAATATTGAGGCAGATGAAAGTCCCATTCGTCAGCATTGAAGAAAATTTTTCGTCTGGTGACACTGAACAGACTAGAACGAGGATCGAAGCCCTCTTAGAGAGTTTGAAGCGTTTTTCAAAACCTGTAACAGATTTTCATTACTTCATCGGTGTGGACAGCGGTTCGACGAGCACAAAATTGGTGGTGATCGATAGACTTGGGAACGTTCTTTTGCAAGAGATTTCAAAAACTGGTGCGGATCCAAAGGAATCTGCGAAAAAACTGTTGATGCAAGCTGTACAAAACTTGAAGATTCCCATCGAAAAAACTTTCATCGTTGCGACCGGCTACGGTCGCGATGCGATCGATTTTGCACACGAGCGAGTGACCGAGATAACGTGTCACGCTGTTGGTGTCAGTCACCTGTACAACGATGTAGAAACGGTCATCGACATTGGAGGGCAAGACAGCAAAGTGATCAGGCTCGAAGAAGGGAAGGTCGTCGATTTCGTCATGAACGACAAGTGTGCAGCCGGTACGGGAAGATTTCTCGAGATCGTGGCATCCATCTTGGAGACACCGATGGAGACTTTGGGTGAAGAATCACTGAAAGCGAGTCAAGTACTCACCATCAGTAGCGTCTGCGCAGTCTTTGCGGAGAGCGAGATCATTTCCCTCAGGAGTAAAGGTTATCGCAAGCAGGATATAATCCACGCGGCCCACGAAGCCATCGCCCGGAGGATATATGCGATGTACCAGAGAGTCAAAGGACGTCCACCGATCGTTCTGACCGGTGGAGTGGCGCTCAACAGAGGTCTGAAATGGGCACTAGAAAAATTGATCGGTACCGAGCTGATCGTCCCCAAAAACCCCGTCACAACGGGCGCACTCGGTGCCGCATTGATAGGCCTTCAGCAAAAAGTGTAATGACCATCGCGTTCGTAGATGGCAAAAATACAGCTACCAGTACCTGTGAGCTGCGCAACGATGGGATTCGTCTCCCATGCTTTCGAAAGTGCCCGCCCTATTTCTTCGTAGGCATCGCAGATCAATTTCTGGAAAACGTTGTAGGATAAGGTTCTGATCGCACCGAGGTCTCGAGCCAGGTAAGCCTCGTACAACTTCTCGATCGGTTTAGGACCCCTGTTGAAATCTTCATTTTTGATCATCCGATAGGCCAACGCGGTGCTCACACTCACAGATGGACAGAACAATCCCACCGTGTAACCAGATATGGGTTCGAGGGGTGTGATCATCTCACCCTTGCCTTCAACGATCGCCGTTCCACCGAAAAGTAGGAAAGGAACGTCTGAACCAACTTCTGAAGCGATCTGAAGTAGATCCTGAATCGGTATCTTCAACCTTCTGGCGAGGAATCTCAGTGTGGCCGCCGCATCCGAGCTTCCGCCACCCAAGCCAGACCCTATGGGTATACGTTTCTTCAAAATTACCTTCAAGCCGAAGTCCACAGGATAATACTTGCAGAACGTTCTGTAGGCTTTCTCCACCAAGTTTTGACCATCTATGAGGACATCGCATTCAACAGCAATTTCTCCTGCCTTCTCGGTTTCAAAGAAAGACAGCTCGTCGTGAAGGTCTATCGTTTGAAACAACCCTACGATATCGTGATAGCCATCAGGCCTTTTGGCGATCACATCCAAATACAGATTCAGTTTCGCGTAAGCCTTTTCAGAAAATCCAGAGCCAGTTTCGACCATCCTTCCAATTCTTCCTCCCGCTCTTCAATCTCCTCAACATTTTTCAACCACCATTCGAACATGTCAGGTTCGTTCAACCCATGAAATTTCACTTCCGCCAGATAAACGATGCCCACATGGACCCTGCTCACCGGCGAACTCAGATCGTTCAGAAGTCCAAGATAAGACATCCCATTCACTTCTACATTGACCTCCTCGCGTATTTCTCTCTCCATACCGTTCAAGAAAGCCTCCCAAGGAGTGTCGCCATCCTGTGTTGTGATGTGTCCTCCCACGCCGATGGACAGTTTTCCATGCAATCTTTTCTCTTGCTGCCTGTTGGTACGCTTCAACAATAAGAATTTGCCATCTTGACTCATCAGGACGTAAGGTATTACCTGGCGATTCGTTTCATCGAACTCTGCAACATTTCTATCGATGAAGAATCCAAAATTCCTGATCGAATCACGCAGAAGATTGAGTTCAACAGGAAAAACACCACTTCTTTTATCAACGAAATCTTCAATCACTTTCTTTGGGATTACCAGAACTTTCTCCAAGGCTTTTCACCACCATACTGTTGTAGCAATCTCTACAGACCGCGATGTACTTTTCCTTACCACCCACATCGATCTCTGCGTCACCGTCAGAGATCTTGTAGCTCAGAGTGGCGTTGTGTTCCCCACACAGATGGCAGACAGCCTTTTTCTTGATCACTTCATCGGCAAGTGCGAGGAGCAGCATCGTCGTTTCGAAAGGATTCTGTTTGAAAGTCATGTCCAATCCTGCGCAAAAAACGTTCACGTTTTCATCCAAAAGTTTCCTCACTATTCTCACCAGATCCTTATCGAAGAATTGAACTTCATCTATGAAAACAGCGTCCACTTTTTCCTTGAGATAAGGAAGCATGTTTTTTGAGCACTCTATTGAAACGGCCTGGGCTTCCAAACCAGAGTGTGTCCTCACAACATCGATACCATATCGAACATCCAGAGCGGGCTTGAAGAGCAGAGTTTTCTTTCGACCCAGCTTGTAGATCTCCAAGAAGGACAGCAATTCTGTGGTTTTCCCTGAATACATGGGTCCAACGATGACTGTGAGTTTTCCGGACATGAATCATTCCTCCTCTATCAAAGCGTTAACCGCCGCGAATTTTTCTTCATCGAGCAGATGTAGATACGTACTTGTGGTGGAAAGGTTCGCATGTCCCAAAAGCTCCTGAACGACCCGCACATTCACTCTTCGCTGCAACAAGTGCGTCGCGAAAGAGTGACGCAACGTGTGGGGATGAACCCTCTTCTTTATATTGCAAAGACTGGCATACTTGCGCACGATCCTGAACACAGTGCTGGGATGCATCCTGTCCTCACCACCGAAGAGGAATTGCTCGGATTGCCTACCTGATTCCGCTATGTAGTGTCTCAATTTATTAGATAGGCTGTTGTTGAGTGGTACGATACGATCTTTTCTCCCTTTTCCCATCAGGATCCTAACGAAAGCGGGCGAGAAAGAAACGTCACTCACCTTGAGATTACAGAGTTCGCTCACCCTCAAACCACAATAGTACAAGAGGCACAGGATCAAATGGTCTCTACTATTCTGCTCCGAAGCCTTCAACATCATTCCTATCTCTTCTTTCGTCAAAAAATCAGGTGTCCTCTTTCTGAGTCTCGGGCTTTTCACTCTGACCCACGGGTTGTTCGAAACGTAATTTCTCAAGACGAGATAATCGAAAAAATTTCTCAGCGAAGATATTTTTCTCGCGAGCGTTGAAATACCCGCTGGTTTGTCGCGATTTTTAGAAAGTTGTTTCAGATAGTCTTCGGCTTCCTTCACACCGAAGGAACTCAAGGATAAATTCTTTTCCCGCAGAAACTGTAAGAACTGTATCACATCAGTTCGATAAGCGTTCACAGTGTTCTCCGAGGCTCTGCGTACGAACCTGAGATATTCCACATATTCCTGGAGTAAGCCCTCCAAAACCGATCACCATCCCGCAAGGCTCAGCAACAGCAGATACACACTTGCGATCGTTAAACTGATCAAAACCATCCAAAAAGAGATTCTAAAGAATTGCTTGAACGTCACAGTTTTACCTGTGAACTTCTTCAGCAAGGAAACGGCGACTATGTTGACTGCCGCGCCCATAAGGCTCGCGTTCGAACCGAGCCCTATGCCAAGGGCGATCGCCCACCACAGATGGATCGGTTGACCGAGCTCGACGAGGTGTTTCACCACAGGAACCAAAACGACGGTGGTCGGCACGGCGCTCAACAGAGCTGACATGATGGCTCCGAGCCAAACGAGAAAAACAGTCAAAAGAAGGGGGAACGGTACCACCGAAACAAATTCCGCAAGCTTGTTCAGAAGACCGAGTTCCCTCACAACGTATGTGAGCGAAAAAAGGCCTGCGAAGAAAAAGAGGGTGTCCCATTCGATTTCCCTCGCAACGTCTTCAAAACTCTTCCCAGCAATGATGAGCGACAAAGAAGCTCCAACGAGTGCGATGAACGCCATGTCGATCTTCAACACGTCGTGAATGGCAAACCCAACGATGGTGGATACAAAGACGATGGCGAGCCTTGAGAGCATTCTCTTGTCGGTGATGGCTTGTGTTGGATCAGTAGCTGCGAGTTTTTTTAGACCCTCGGCGGACGCCTCACCTTCGGGTATGTTGCGAACGAGTAACGGTACTGATACCAACATGGTGAGAAAAGCCGCGGGTGCCAGATGAAGGATGAAACTCGCAAAGCTGAAGCCACTGGCTACACCTATTATGATGTTGGGAGGATCACCTATCATGGTCGAAACACCGCCGATGTTCGAAGCTATTATGCTGAGCACGATCATTTTCGATGGTTCAACGTTTGCAGCATCGCACACCAAAAAAATTATGGGTGCGAATATGAGCAACGTGGTCATGTTGTCTAGGAAAGCTGATAACACAGCGATGAAGATCATGAGCATCACAAACGTTCTTCTGAGCCGCCCATGTCCCATCCTCACAGCATAGATAGCTGCCATTTGGAAAAAACCTGTGGCTTTCAGCATGGCTACGATGATCATCATGCCAAGGAGTAAACCGATCGTGTTGAAATCGACCACATGCGACAAGTTCTCGACTGTGAACCCTTCAGAAAGTTTCAAGACGGCTGCGATCAAACCCAGTAAGAAAACTTTAACGGAAGTCCTTTGAGTTTTGCTCAGTATCACACAATAGGCTCCAAGGAACAAACCGAGAGCTATGAATTGTTTGATCATTGGCATCACCATCCAAACCAAAGCGGATAGAACTCTACGAAATCTCCCGCATACGAACCTTCAATGTTCGCCGGTAGTCTGATCACACCATCGGCTGTGGCAAGGTTCGACACCTGAGCCGTTTCACTCTCCAAAGGTTCAGCCCAGATGCATCCATCTTTTGCAAAGAGTTTGACTCTGACAAAGTGTTCCCTACCTTGCCTGGAAGAAACGTTCCTCGTCAGTCTCACCATACCGAGAGGCTTCGGCAAAAAGCTGTTTTCACCTTCCAATTTCCTAAGGATCGGCAGAAGGACGAATTTGGCACTCACGGTGAAAGAAACCGGATTACCTGGTAAGCCCACCACAGGTTTTCCGCCCAGCAAACCCAGCACCGTTGGTTTACCCGGTTGCATGAGGATCCCATGGAAGATCACGCCCGGTTCACCCGAACGGTTGATCGCCGCCTCGGTGAGATCTCTCACACCGATAGAACTTCCGCCAACGATCACGAGCGCATCGTGATTTTCAATCGAATCTTTGATCATCTCGAACAACATTTCTTCATCGTCGCGACAGAGTCCCACACGTTTTATCTTGAAACCGAGCGTTTTCAACCAAATCTCGAGCATGTAGCTGTTACTATCACGCACCTGGACGATCGATTTGTTCTGTACGAAAGGTTCGACGATCTCATCACCAGTTGATATCACACCCACACTTGCGCGTCGGTACACCTTAACATTTTGGATTCCAAGTTGAAGCATGAGCTGAACATGACC
>CAYXCE010000044.1:0-2183 GCA_964463395.1 uncultured Pseudothermotoga sp. | reverse complement strand
CAATCCTCACACCTTTGTTAAGGGCTGTCTGACCCGCTTTGAGATCGTCATCCTTCTTAAAAACGTTTTCTCCGAACGCTACAGGTTTCATGACTTCGACGTATTCACCGAATCTTTGAGTGTGTTCAACCATGACGACGGCGTCGGCGCCAGACGGGAGCATCGCACCAGTGGCGATCCAAGCCGCTTCATTTTGTCCTAGAGTTCTCTTGGGCTCCTCACCAACTTTCACCTCGAAAGCGAAACGTAGCATCGCTGGAAAGTTGCTGTTGGCGCCTATGGTATCTTTCGACCTCACAGCGTAACCGTCCACCAAGGATTTGTCGAAACCTGGTAGATCTTGAGTCGCCAGCACATCGTATGCACTCACGAATCCGAGCGATTCGAGTACCGGAACTTGTTCTATCTGATCCAGTGGATTAACGAGACGAAGGTATTCAGAATACACCTGCTCGAGCGTGGCAAGCCTGAGAAATTTCATCCTATCCATGGCGAACGCCTCAAGGTTTTGTACCGCAATCTTTCGAGGAACCTTTGATTTTTTCAACGGCGTGTGGGATCGCTGGTAAGATCGCACTCAGGTTCTCTTTGACCGCACCCGGACTGCCTGGTAGATTCACGATCAACGTTTCTTTCCTCACACCCACAACAGCTCGAGAGAGTGTAGCTGTGGGTGTGTGCTTCAAGGCTTCGAGCATCATCGCCATCTCCATCCCGTAGAGCCTTTTTTCGACCACCGAGAGCGTCGCGTCAGGCGTCACATCTCTGGGCGAAATCCCCGTACCTCCGCACGTGATGACCAAATCGAAGCCCTTCTCACACAACTGAAGTAATTTTTCCCGTATCAAATCGAATTCGTCGGGCACAACGAACTTCGCTTCAACTACACCACCAATATCTTTTAGCAGAGTCTCAACTATATTGGCGTTCCTATCTATCATCAAGTCCTTACTCACCCTATCGCTGACTACGATCACGGCCACTCTCATGATTTACCCTCCACAACGATCTTACCCACTTCGGATGTGTCATAACCCGCGTAATTGGAAGCGAGGTTTTTGAACTCGCGAGACGTTATCACGCCGAGTATGATTTTGAAACGTTCATCTTCAAAGAATTCTGGCAGAATTAAAAGATCGTAATCTTCCCAACAGATTGGAACAAAATCCAAGTCCATCAATTTTGCAACGTGGGCCACCGCCAATCCCGCGTCTGCCAAACCCTTTTTCACTTTCAAAGCGACACCGATGTGTGTCAACTCTTCATTTTCATAACCATCGATCTCGCTTGGTTCTATACCAAGCTTCTCAAGATAATAATCCAAGAGGATCCTCGTTCCTGATGCCTTTTGTCTGTTGACAAACTTCACATCTTTTCGGGTGAGATCGTACAACGTTTTGATCGATTTGGGATTGTCTTTCTGAACAACGATGCCCTGAAGTCTTTTGACGAATTTGACCAAAACAAAGCTGCTCAACATCTCTCTTAGATAGGGCAGATTGTAAGTTTCAGTCTTCGGATCGAACAGATGTATTCCACCAAGATGCGCTTGCGCCCTCGCTACCGCCCTCACACCGCCTAGACTCCCCACGCTCACGATTGAAAGATTCAACTTTCGCTCGCGCAACAAGTCACTGAGCTGGTCAACGAGAGGGTCGTTGCTACCCACAAAAAGGATCGTACTGTCGACACATCGCCTGGAACATTCGAGCCTCACTCGGACTTTCTGTCCTTCCTCGATGACTTCTTCTCCCTTTGGGACGATTAGCGTGCCGTTCATCTTCGAAAGCGAGGACATCACTGCAGCACCCCTTTTCAGCGGGACACAGACGTATCTTTCTTTGACCTTTGCCACCACGACCCTCACGAATTCGTCTTCGCCTACCGAAGAATGTACTCGCCTCACAGACTCTGCTTCGATGAAATCCTGCTCACAATCCTGACGACCGTACCATTCGTTCAGGATCGGACGAACGATCTGTTCGAGCACCGTGAAACACGACGCGGGAAAACCGGGAAGACCAACCACGGGTTTATTCTGCACAATGGCCAGAACGGTTGGTTTACCTGGCCGAAGGTTCAAACCGTGCACAACTATTTCACCTGCTCTTTCGAGTGTTCGATAAACGAAATCTTTCTCCCCGGCGGATGAACCACCTATAAAAAACACCATATCGTTCTTC
>CAYXCE010000043.1:5716-8242 GCA_964463395.1 uncultured Pseudothermotoga sp. | reverse complement strand
GTTCTGGTCGAGTAGAGTCCCAGGTTCCGGTGCACCGGAATGTCTCGTGGCAGGTGCGATACAATCGATTGAAAACATGGGACGAGACGTCTCGAAAGCTGAAAAATTGTTTGAAAAAGGTCTCAAACTCTTGGAAGATGGAAGCTTTGAAGAGTTAAAAGCTGTGACCGCATCGATATTCGACGAACTCGAGCGAGCCCCAATCGTGAAGGATCATCCTTACCATTCTTTCGAAAGACCTTTGAGCTGGAAGACTGTATCGCGCCAGATTTCCCACGAACAATTTCGATTCGATCGTTCAAGCCTCTACAGTTCGATACTGGGTGGTTGGCTCGGTCAAATCTGCGCCGCAAGCATGGGCACGAGGTTCGAAGGCTTTTTCGGCGAACGACTCGAATTCGTCAGAAAGGAAGAACTTCCGAATTTCGTCGAAGAGGAGGGTGGCTACAACGACGACATCGTCTACGAGATCGTAGCCATGGATGCTCTCAACAACTCAAAGAGGCCCTCTTCCAAGCAGATCGCTCTGTCTTGGTTGAAGTTCGTCCCTTTCGGTTGGAGTGCCGAATACGTGGCTTTGGAGAACCTCAAGAGGGGTATCTTCCCTCCGAAATCGGGTGTTTTCAGAAATCCTTTCCAGGAATGGATCGGAGCTCAGATGAGGTGCATGTTGTATGGGCTTCTACAACCTGCCAAGCCGTACGGAGCCGCACGGCTTGCCCACATGGACTCGATCGTTTCGCACGCGGGTAACGGTGTTTATGGTGGTATGCACAGCGCCGTGCTCACATCGCTCGCCTTCGCTTTCAAAGATCCACGTCGGATAGTCCTGAAATCTTTAGAATACGTTCCTGCACGCAGTGAGTTCGCAGATGTTCTCAGGAAAGTCATCGATTGGTGTAAAAATGCGAGTTCTTGGAAACAAGTGCGAGGAGAGGTCGAACAGAGTTTCAAAAATTACAATTGGATACACGTGTATCCCAATCTCTGCTGTGTGGTGACCGCACTCTGGTTCGGTGAAGCGGATTTCGATGCGAGCATGGAGATAGTGCTGAAGATGGGCTTCGATGTCGACTGCAACGCTGGGGAGGTCGGGACCGTACTCGGGGTCATGCTCGGGGCAGAATCGCTCCCCGATCGATGGTTGAAACCACTGCGTGGAACAGTCAAGACTTATTTGAAAGGGTTCGAGAGGCTTTCGATAGAACGGCTCGCTGGGAACACTTTAGAGCTCTCCAGAAAGTTTTCTGCTTGAACTCCATGGTCAACTCTTGACATTCCACACCGATGATGCTTTATAATATCCTGACTCGAGATCAACGGGAGGGAGACAGTAGTGAACAAAGAGGAACTCATGGAAAGAATCAAAGAGATAATCGCTGACAAGCTTGGTGTTGATATCGATGAGGTCACAGACGATGCCGATCTCATCGACGATCTCGATGCAGACTCGTTGGACCTCGTGGATCTGGCCATGGCGATCGAGGACGAATTCGGTGTCACGATAGCTGACGAGGAACTCGAGAAGATACGAACGGTGAGGGACATTTTCAGAGAACTGTACGAAAAGATCAAGTCTGCTGAAGAAGAAGAGGGATCTGAAGAGGAGGAATGAACGTCGCTGGTCATGCCCAGCGACGTTGTTTTTTCACCTTCTTATTTTGACTACGATCGCTTCACCTTCTACAGTTTCGTCCGCCAAGATGAACGTTTCAAACGGTTTTGTGCGATGTTCGGTGATCTTCCCTTCGTTCAGAAAGATCACGATTGAAAAACCCAACAAGTGTGTTCGACCCCACACGCGATGAACGCTGAATGACCCGCAGTGTAATCTTTCGAAGTTTTTGTGGATCAACCCTTCAAGATCGAAATCTTTCACAGCTCTCATCGCTTTTTCCACGTGCAACTCTCTTCCCCTGCCCCAATCATCGATCCTGTAAGTCAGATCTGAGGCTTGTTGAACCTCGATGACCAGGCTGTTTGGACCGAGCGTGTGCACAAGGCCTGCAGGAATGAAGAAGAGATCTTTAGAACGCATGCTCAAGATTGTGAGGTACTCGCGCATTTGGGTGGGATCTGAAAATTTTCTCAGATTCGTCCCTTTCGGAACTATGGCCACTTCACCAGGTTCGACGAAGTACCAGCATTCAGTTTTGCCCCAAGGCTCGTTTTCCAAAATCCTGGCCAGCTCGTCGTCTGGGTGGACCTGGATGGAGAGCCACTGTGCGGGTGAAACTATCTTGATCAATACCGGGAATCGTGGAAAATTCAATCCGAACTCGTCGAGCAAATCTTTCAATTTCAGATCCTTTCTGCCATCGATGCTCGTGATGAAGGGCTCGACATCGGAGAGCAGCCAAACTTCCCCGATCGGTGGGTCGGTCTCGATGTTGAAAATTTTGTTCAACTTTGGATTGCCCCAAACGATGGGTCTGAACTGCGGTTCAACTTTCAGAACCACCGGAATAACCCCCAACTCTTATCCCTTCATCCTCGATGAGTATCACGACTTTTTGAATGGCACGT
>CAYXCE010000043.1:0-5706 GCA_964463395.1 uncultured Pseudothermotoga sp. | reverse complement strand
GTTCGTTGTAATACCTCTTGTCGAAGATGCACACTTCGACACCGGGATGCATCGTCTTGCGCGCCACCACTTTGGCCACCGCGTACTTCTGTCTCATGTTTTTTTGAATTTCTTCTAGTTCTTTCTCCAGCACCTCAACATTGTTTCTCAGATTTATCAAGCTTTGTCCCACTTTCCTGAACAGCTCGATCTTGTCTGGTGGGAGTCTGCCCTGGTTTCTATCCATGAGTTCTTTCAACGTTTTATAGACGCTGATCAGCTTGTTGAGATTTTCTCTATCGAGTTCAAGCTGCGCTTTGAGCAGCTTCATTCTTTCTCTCTCTTCCGGTTCCATACCGACTTCCACGTGGGTCCCCACAGCGAGTTCAGAACCGATCTCTTCTGCCTCCACATAACATCCGGCAGAGATCGTTCCTCCAACTATCACGCCTTTGTTTCCTTTGGCGATCACTTCTTCTTTCGCTTTGATCTGTGAATTCGTTATGGGTCCTTGTACAACCACTCTTTTCCCAGCCTCCACCATGGCGTTCTCAATGAACTTCGCTTGAACTTCCTCTTTCGCTTTGACCATGCCTTTTTCTCTGCCCTTTATGCCGAGGCATGAAACGCTTCCCTCGAATGAAACCACCGTGGCCGCTTCTATCACGCCTCCAATCAAGATGTCTCCTTTCGCCTTCACACTGAAACCAGGTTTCACATCACCTTTGATGTGTACTTCACCTGGAAAATCGATGTTGCCGGTCGAATAATCAACATCGCCTGGTACGTTGAGCACTTCGTTCACATCGATGGTACCATCCGCCGTCGCGACCAAGATGCCCTCAGTCGCTGAAACGATCTTTTTACCATCTTCAACGAGCCTCACGTTTCTGCCGAGTTTGAACTGGGCAGGTTTTCCAGGCTTAGGTTTCAAAACCCTTCCCAAAACGTTCCGCCCTTCTTCTCCTTCAGTGGGTGGGATGATCTCCGCGATCGGTTGACCAGATTTGACGATCGTTCTCATGCGTTTCGGAAGCTCTCTCAGATCTATCCTTCCTCTGTCGGTAGCAGTTTGTTCTTCTTCCGCTCTCTCTGGTCTTAAAATGACGATCTGTCCATCGTTTCCATCCACAGGTTTCTTGCCCACGGCGACGAGGACGGGCCTATCCAATATTTTCGATTTTGCGATGTTCTCGATGGCATCTTCCATGATCCCGTAAACGACTCCGTGCGCCTTCAATTGTGAGAGCAGCTCTTCCTTGGAGATCTCTTCGTTTGGATCCGCCGATACGATCATGTGAGCTTCCATACCATCTTGAGAAACCTTGATTTGAACTTTCATCGTCCCTATCCCTCTTTCCACCCTGATTCTGTCAAGAATTTTTCAAGATCTCTCAAGGATCTTTCGACCAATTTCGCTCTGTCTTTACCATCTTTCAGCAACCCGTAGTTTGCGTACATGGGTTGCAGCTGCTCCGTAAGACCGTTACACACGTAATCGAATAGGGCACCCATCAAGGTCGATGTGGGAAGTTTCAGCAAGTTTTTCCCTTTCAAGTACCTATGGATGTTGAAAGCCACGTACAGTCCACTCGCGGCGGATTCCAAATAACCCTCCACACCCGTTATCTGACCTGCGAAAAAGATCCTCTCTTCTCCTTTGAGTCTGAAATGTTCGTCGAGCACTTTTCTTGAGTTGATGTAAAAATTTCTGTGCATAACGCCGTATCTGAGAATTTCGGCGTTTTCTAATCCGGGGATCAGTCTGATGACTCTCTTTTGCTCTGACCATTTGAGACGCGTTTGAAAGCCCACTATATTGTACATCGTCCCCTCGACATTTTCCTTTCTCAGTTGTACGACCGCGTAGGGTTGTTTGCCAGTCTTGGGGTCGATCAAACCCACTGGTCTCAGCGGACCGAAGAGTAGAGATAATTTTCCAGTTCTCGCTATTTCTTCTATGGGCTTGCAGCGTTCGAAGAGCAGAGAACTGTCGAAATCTTCCATCGGTACAACTTCTGCGTTCACGAGGGCCTCGTAGAACGATTCGTACTGTTTTTCGTCCATCGGACAGTTTATGTAATCTTTCGTTCCAACACCGTAGCGGTCTGCGAAGAAAACCTTCGAAAAATCGATGCTTTCAGCTGCGATTATCGGAGCCACGGCATCGAAAAAGTACAGAGCATCCCCAAGTTTCTCCGTCAACCAATGCACCAGTGCCTCGCTGGTGGCTGGACCTGTGGCGATCACCCACACACCGTCATCTTCGATCCTGGTGACTTCTTCGACGATCAGTTCAACTCCCGCTTTCAACACCTCTTCCGTCACCCTTTTTGAGAACTTCTCTCGATCCACCGCCAACGCTTTGCCGGCTGGGACTCGGCACTCTCTGGCAACCTTCATCACGATGGAACCGAAGAGTTCCATTTCACGTTTCAACAAACCAGAAGCGTTCTGCAGTTCATCCGATTTGAGAGAGTTGCTACAGACGAGCTCCGCGAAGAGACCTGTTTTGTGTACGGGAGTCATCTTTAAGGGGCGCATTTCATGGAGGACCACGTGAACACCACGAACGGCGAGCTGATAGGCAACCTCCGAACCAGCCAAGCCAGCACCAACGACGTGGACTTCCAAATTCCTCAACCTCTCAATGTTTTACGCAACCTCAGAAGGTTCCCCCTACAAACGTTGATCAGTTCTACCGAATCGAACACTCTGTGTATTATGAAGAGTCCAAAGCCACCCTCACGCTCCGGATCGGGAATTTTTGGCTGTAAAGATTTCGGATCCACATGCTCACCGAAATCTCTGATCAAAACTTCTACGGATTTTTCGTTCCACAGAATGGACATCTTTATGATCTTCGTTTGATCGTACTTGTAAGTGTGTCTGATGACGTTCGTGAGAGCCTCGTTGACCGCGATCTCTATGTCCCACACCTCTTCTTCTGGGGCGTCATGTTGCGTCAAAAAGCTTTTCAACGCAGCGCGAGCCACCCTCGTGTTCAAAGGATTGGCGTTGAAAGAGATGCTGAACAACTCTTTCATACTCGATGTCCCCCTGGTTTTTCTCCCATCAATGCGAGAGCGTAAAGGTGACATTCCGCACCGATATCGAAGTTGAGCAGGTACTTCTCCTCGAGAACACGTTGCAGCTGGAGCGCATCCTTCAGTGTGAGGTTCATCTTCTTGGCGAAATCTTCAAGGTTCGAGGAGAAGAGTCTGTGGTGGACGACTCTCATGTCTGGAGGTTCGATGTGGATAGATACGTCGTACTCACACAGATTTTCGTAGAAGAAGACGCCTTGACCCCGCACGTACCTTTCGACCAACAGAGCCTGTCTCGTGGCTTCCTTCGGATCTTCACAGAGGCTCGATACGCACAGTTTTGCATCCGTTATTGGTGGCAGAAGTTCCGTCGAGAACACGTACAGATCGCGTTCGCCCACGTTCACCACGTTCAGTGCGAGTGAAACTAACTTCTCGCGAGCCACGAATCTTTTTCCGAGTTCTTCAGCGGACAGAAGTCCCACGTACCTTTTGCCTTGCCAAGGGTTCAAATAACTCGCAAATTTTTCGACGATCGAAGGCCACTTCTTCACGCTCAATAGAAATTGATTGACATAATACCGTGTGGCTTCAATCAAAGGTTCATCCCTCAAAAGTCCCAGTACCAACTCTCCCATCACCGTGTCGATGGGTGTGAGCAAAACATCGATATCGTTCGACCTCACCGACACGGCCGTATCGGACTGTAGAACTAAATGTACATAGTTGGAAAGTTCCTTCGCTATCCCCAAATCGTCCCTGATTATCCCTTCATCGCTGGCGATTATGCAACGCATCTCTTTCCTCCCTCTCTTTTAGAGAACTCAAACATCCGCAATAGTTCTGTCTGTAAAGTCCAAGCTCTCTACTCAACTGAACGCTCCTCAAAAAACCGTTCCGCTTCTTGAAATCGCTCTGTAGATAGGAGACGCTCAGCTGCACTGCAAGTTCAGCTCCCACGGAGTTTATCAATCTGGCGTTCTTTTTGGGGCTGACGGTCAGGGTGGTGGCGAAAACCTTGTAGCCTTTTTCGTGCGCGAATCGAGCGGTGATCATCAAACGGTGCTTCACACATTCTTCACAGCGCTTCGATCTTTCTGGAAGGTGCAGAAAATTTTTCACCGAATTGAACCAATCGTCTTCTCCACCTTCAGCGATGATGAGTTTCACGTCCCACAAATTCGCCAATTTGATGACTTCTTTTAGGCGTTTTTCGAACTCTTCCTTCGGCTGGATGTTGGGATTATAGAAGAACAATGTCGGTTCTACCCCGCTGGATCTGAGTCTCTCCACCGCCACCGTGGCGTCCGGCGCGCAGCACACGTGTAGCAACATCAAAATCTCCTCTCGCTGTCGAGCAGTATGGTCACCGGTCCATCATTTATCGATTCGATTTCCATATGGGCTCCGAAGACCCCTTTCTCAACTTTCCTGACCTGCTGGCTCACCCTCTCGATGAACATCTCGTACAGTCTCTGACCATCCTGGGGCGGGGCGGCCTCATCGAACGAGGGCCTCCTGCCACGTCGACAATCCCCATAGAGTGTGAACTGAGATATCACGAGCATCTCGCCGTCGATCTGCAACAAACTCAGGTTCATCTTACCGTTCTCATCTTCAAAGATCCTCAAGTTCGCCACTTTCTCGCACATCCATTCTACATCCTTCTCTGTGTCGTTCTTTCCCACGCCAAGGTAAACCAACAAGCCCCTATCGATCCGACCCACGACCTTTCCATCCACCGATACGGACGCACTGTGCACTCTCTGTACTACCGCTCTCAAGCGTTTCTCCCCCTCTCGACCTTCACGACGACAGGGTTGCTTTCGAGAACTTTCATCGCTTCATCGAGTTGAGCCGTATCGCTGACCAACACGGTCAGCGAAGCTATGGAGTAATTCCATTTTGTAGAAACGAGCTCCGCCCTCACCACGTTCGCACCTTTGTTCTCTAAAGATTGGACGAGTTTTCCTATCTCGGATTTATCCCTGAACTCCACTTTCAAGGTCGTCTGGTAGCGTCCCTGCGATTGTCCGTTCCAGCGTGCGTTGAAGATCTTTTCCGGTTCGATCTCCCTGATGTTCTTACAATCTATCGTGTGCACCGTGATACCCCTTCGGCTCACCACGCCCACGATGCTGTCCCCCGGCACGGGCCCACAACATTTCGCTAGGTGTATTTCTATGTTTTTTAAACCGTCTATTTCTACTTCTGGTCTGCCTTTCAAGCGACTCTTGGAGCGCCTCGAACTCTTCTGATCCTCCGTTTCTTTCAAGGGGCTGAGCAGTTTCACCAGTTCTTTCGGACCTATCGTGCCTTCACCGATCCTGCTGAAGAACTCAGTTTCGTCGATACCCTGGTTCTGTAGATACTTCTTCATCTCTGACGATTTCATGATCTCTTCTAGAGGTCTTGCGAACTGCTTGCTCACACGCCTTAGAACGTCTTTACCCCTCTCTATCAACTCAGTTTGGAGCTGTTCTCTGAAGAATTTTCTTATCTTCGCTTTGGTGCGCGGAGATTTGGCGTACTTCAACCAATCTAAACTCGGTCTACCGGATTTGTTGACGATGATCTCGACTATGTCGCCGTTATTGAGCTCGTAGTCTATAGGGACGAGCCGACCGTTCACCTTCGCACCCGCAAAGTGATGGCCGATCTCCGTGTGCACGGCGTACGC
>CAYXCE010000042.1:1469-8311 GCA_964463395.1 uncultured Pseudothermotoga sp. | reverse complement strand
GATGTCGCAACCGCGTTCGATGGTCAGAAGAAAGGGATCATCCCAAGCAAGGGTATTGTGAACAACAAGGTATCTGCCACTCTCTTCAAGTTGCTCGAGGAAAAGGGCATTAAGACCCATTTTGTCGAGCTTCTCAGCGACAGAGAAATGCTCGTAAAAGCGGTGCGGATCATTCCGATCGAGGTGATCGTGAGGAACATAGCGGCGGGGAGCCTTTGTTCCAGACTCGGACTTAAAGAAGGTACACAGTTGAAGTTCTCCATCGTTGAATTCACATACAAAAACGATGAGTTGCACGATCCCATGATAAATCACTACCACGCTCTCGCGTTGGGTCTTGCGAACGAGGAAGAGTTAGGTTTCATCGAAAAAGCGGCGTTGAAGGTGAATGAGGTGTTGAAAGCACATCTAGCCAGTAAGAACCTCGTGTTGGTCGATTTCAAACTGGAGTTTGGTCGAAGCAAAGATGGTGAAATCTTGCTGGCAGATGAAATCTCACCTGACACGTGTCGATTCTGGGATGCAACTACATTCGAAAAGCTCGATAAAGATAGATTCAGACGCGATCTTGGCAAGGTTGAGGACGCCTATTGGGAAGTCTACAAGCGTATCTGTGGGTGAAGGATATGTACAGGGTCAAGGTGCAGATACTTCCAAAAGACGGTGTGTTCGATCCTCAAGGTCAAACTGTTAAAAGTGCTCTGGAGAGGCTGGGGTTTGGAGGAATCGAGAGTGTGCGCATAGGGAAACTCATCGAGATGATTTTGAATGCAGAAGATGGACAAGAGGTTAGAGATAGAGTCGTCGCAATGTGCGAAAAGTTGCTCGCAAATCCTGTTGTCGAATCTTACAGAGTACTCGAAGTGGAGGAAATATCATGAGAGCGGCAGTTGTGGTCTTCCCAGGTTCGAACTGTGATCGTGACGCTCATCATGTTTTGAAGAACGTCTTCGGTTTGGATTGTCACTACGTCTTCCATGAAGAACAGTTCGCACCGACCGATTTCGATTTGATCGTTTTACCTGGAGGTTTCTCTTTTGGTGATTACTTGAGGCCCGGGGCCATCGCGAGATTTTCGCCAGTCATGCAGAGTGTTCGGAGAGCCTCTGAAGCGGGTAAGTTCATAATGGGAATCTGCAATGGTTTTCAGATTCTAACCGAAGTTGGTTTGTTAACTGGCACGCTCCTGAAGAACACGAATTTGAGGTTCATATGCAAAGAAGTCTACGTGAAAGTTGTCAACAACGAGACTCCTTTCACTTGTCTCTTCGAGAAAGGAGAAATCGTTCGCCTGCCCATAGCTCACGGTGAGGGAAGATATTTCTCGCATCCAGGTCAGCTCAAGCCAGAGCAAATAGTGCTTCAGTACTGCGATGAAGTTGGAGAAACAACCGAAGCGGCGAATCCCAACGGCTCGTACATGAACATCGCTGGAATCATCAACGAAAAGGGAAACGTTTTTGGTCTCATGCCTCATCCCGAACGGTGTTGTGAAGACGTTCTGGGGAATACGGATGGAAGGAAATTTTTCGAATCGATCTTAGCTTGTATGTCTCGGAGGCGTGTTTATGCAACAGATTGAGATGTACGGTTTGACTGAGACGGAGTATGAAATCATTCTGAAAGGGCTCGGTAGAGAGCCCAACGAAACCGAGCTCTCGATGATCTCGGTGATGTGGTCGGAGCACTGCAGCTACAAACATTCCAAAAAGTCTTTGAGAAGATTGCCAACCCTTGGTCCAAGGGTGATACAAGGTCCTGGAGAGAATGCGGGTGTCGTGGACATAGGTGATGGTCTCGCCGTCGTCTTCAAAATGGAGAGTCACAACCACCCTTCCGCAGTTGAACCTTTCCACGGCGCCGCTACAGGTGTCGGAGGCATCGTGAGGGATGTTCTCGCCATGGGTGCGAGGCCGATCGCTCTACTCGATTCACTGCGATTTGGAGATCCCACGTCGGCTTGGGTGAAATATCTGTTCCACGGTGTGGTGTCGGGTATTTCTTTCTACGGAAACTGCATCGGAGTGCCAACTGTGGGGGGTGAAGTCTATTTTCACCCATGCTATTCACAGAATCCCTTAGTCAACGTGATGTGTGTTGGATTGGTAGAGAAAAGAAATTTGAAGTTCGCAAGAGCCTCAAAGTCTGGAGCATCACTGTTGTTGGTCGGTTCACTCACAGGGCGTGATGGTATCGGTGGGGCGAGCTTCGCCTCTGAGAATTTGTCGGATGAGAGTGAGAAGAAACGTCCCTGCGTTCAGATAGCTGACCCATTCATGGAAAAACTCCTCATCGAAGCCTGTGTTGAGGCAGCTAAACTTGATTGTGTACTCGCCATTCAAGATCTCGGAGCTGCTGGCTTGACTTCAGCTTGCTCTGAGATCGCCGCAAAGGGTGGAAAGGGTGTCCTTGTGAACCTCTCCCTCGTTCCTGTACGTGAGGAGAACATGACACCACGGGAGATATTGCTTTCAGAATCACAGGAACGTATGTTGTTGGTGGTTGAGAAGGGTTCTGAAGAAATGGTGATGAAGATCTTCAATAAATGGGGGCTCAGGGCGGCAAAAGTAGGTGAGGTCAGCGATGATGGCTTTTTTACTGCCATTCACGATGGAAAGATCGTAGTCAAATTACCCACAAAGCTGTTGACGGAGGCGCCCACCATCGAACTCAAACCGATCACAATACCGCAAAAGAAGGATGTCCAACTGAACATTCCCATTCCACGAGATCTCGAGACGATTTTTCTCAAACTCCTCAGCAGTCCAAACATCTGTAGTCGAAGGTACGTTTTCGAACAGTACGATCACATGGTGGGTATCGATACGATCCTTAAGCCTGGGCACGATGCGGCGGTGCTCAGGATAAAGGGAACGAACAAAGCGATAGCTGTGACCACAGATTGTAATCCTATGTACTGTTCCATTGATCCCTATGTCGGTGCGCAGATAGCAGTTTGCGAGGCTGCAAGGAATTTGGTGGCGACAGGTGCCGAACCTTTGGGTATAACTGATTGTCTGAACTTCGGTGACCCTGAAGACCCCACAGTTGCCTACCAGTTCGAAAGAACGATCGATGGCATCAAAAAAGCTGCTGAAACCCTGAATATACCAGTCGTCAGTGGTAACGTGAGCTTCTACAACGAGACGAACGATTCAAAGATCTATCCCACACCCACCATAGGCATGGTCGGGTTGATAGAGGATCTTTCAAAGGTTTGTCCCGCTGCTTTCAAAAAACAAAACGATTTCGTTGTTTTGCTTGGACCTTTGGATGGCAAAGAAAGCTTTTGTGAATACATAAGAACGATTCATGGGATCGAGAACGTCCCACTGGCCACGATCGATTTGGAACTCGAGAGAAGGTTGCAACGAGCTTGTCTCGAGGCTATAAGAGAAGGCCTGCTGAACTGTGCACACGATGTTTCAGAAGGTGGTTTGGCCATAGCGATAGCTGAGTGCTGTATTCTGGGCGGTATCGGAGCAATTTGCGATATCAAAACTGATTCAAGAACAGATTTCGTTCTTTTTGGAGAAGATCAGTCGCGAATAGTTGTGAGTTCATCGGACAAAAACATGCCGAGGTTGTTTCATTTGTTGAACAAACACAGTGTACCCTTCACCGTGTTGGGACGTGTCGGGGGAGACAGACTTGTGATCAGAGTGAACGGAGGAACGGTCATCGATCAGAAGGTGGAAAAACTGAAGCGATTGTACGAAAACTCCCTCGAAAAGCTGGTGAGCGAATGAAAGAAGCTTGTGGGTTGTTCGGGGTGTTCTCTCGAAAGTTCGATCCCAAAATCGCTAAGATAGTGTACTATGGGCTGATCGCCCTGCAGCACAGAGGGCAAGAAGGTGCAGGTATAGCTGTATCCGACGGGCAAAAGATCAGATTTCATAAAGGTCTTGGGCTGGTCAACGAAGTTTTCGATGAAGAAATTCTGGATGAGTTGTCCGGTCGGTTGGCCATAGGTCACGTGAGGTACTCAACTACGGGGTCAAACTTCTTCAACAATGTACAACCCATTGTTATCGAGCGGGAAGGCAGAGTGATCGCGATTGCGCACAATGGGAATTTGGTCAACGCAAAAGAAATCAGGGCGCTCATGGTAACGAAACGTGTAACTTTTCGCACAACAACCGATAGTGAATTACTGGCCCTTCAATTGATCGAGACGAAGACAGATCTTGCTCAAGCTTGTCTGAACCTCATGAATGTTGCGAAGGGTGCCTACTGCCTTTTGATCATGGATGATCGAAAGCTTCTGGCAGTGAGGGACCCTAACGGTTTTAGACCGCTCTGCATGGGGTTTTTGAACGATCAAGTTGTATTCGCTTCTGAGAGTGTGGCTCTCGACGCCGTTGGGGCGAGATTCGTAAGGGATGTAGAACCTGGAGAGGTCGTCGTCGTGGATGAAGAAGGCGTTGAAAGTTTTTTGGTGGATTCTCCGAGGAAATCTTTCTGTATCTTTGAGTTCGTTTATTTTGCGAGGCCCGACAGTTTTTTGGAGGGTAAGAGTACCTATTCAGTCCGAGAGATGGCGGGAAGACTCCTCGCAATGGAGCAACCAGTGGAAGCCGATGTTGTCGTCGGTGTACCGGACTCTGGAACAGTTGCGGCGATAGGTTATGCAAGTCAGTCCGGCATCCCATACGGGATGGGCTTGATCAAGAACAGATACGTAGGAAGAACATTCATACAACCAAACCAGAAGATGAGAAGCCTTGGGGTCAGATTGAAATTGAACGCACTGAGAGATCTGGTGAAAGGTAAAAGGGTAGTCTTGGTAGACGATTCCATCGTTAGGGGTACAACCATGAACCAGATCGTACAAATGTTGAAGGATGCAGGTGCCAGATCTGTTCACGTACGGATCGCATCACCTCCGATCAGATACAGTTGCTATTTTGGTGTCGATACTTCCGATAGGAGAGAACTCGTGGCGGCTTCATTCAGTGAGAAGCAGATTGAAAAAATCATAGGTGCCGATTCGCTTGGGTATCTGAGCATGGAAGGATTGTTGAAAGCCACAGGAATGCCACGCGAGCGACTCTGCCTCGCATGTTTCGATGGTTCCTATCCTATAGAAGTACCCTGTGAGATCACGAAGCATCTGTTCGAGAAAGGGTGAGAAGATGTTCAGATCATACAAAGAAGCGGGAGTCGATCTGGATGCAGCCAATGAAAACGTTGAGTTCATAAAGCACTTGGCCCGCCTCACTTACACGTGTGAAGTTCTGGGTGATATAGGTTCATTTGGAGGTTTTTTCGAAGTACCGTCTGGTTACAATCGACCTGTACTCGTAGCTGGCACCGATGGAGTGGGAACCAAGTTGAAAATCGCTTTTATGATGGACAAGCACGACACGGTGGGTATCGATTGTGTGGCGATGTGCGTGAACGATGTGCTCGTGCACGGTGCAAGACCACTCTTCTTCCTCGACTACATAGCCACCGCTAAGCTCGATCGTCAACGAGTTCAGCAGATCATCAAAGGTATCGTGGAGGGTTGTTTGCAAGCCGGTTGTGCACTCATCGGTGGTGAGACGGCCCAGATGCCAGATTTTTACAGAGAAGGTGAATACGACCTGGTTGGTTTTGCAGTAGGAATAGTTGAACGTGAAAAGCTTTTAGATGGGTCAAAGGTGTCAGAGAACGATGTGATACTCGGTTTAGCTTCGAGCGGAATGCACAGCAACGGTTTTTCACTCGCAAGAAGAATTTTACTTGAGCATTATAAGCTCGACAGCTATTTAGATGGGCTTGGGAAAACTCTCGGAGAAGAGTTGCTCACACCGACGCGGATCTATGTGAAGAGCGTTCTGAAAGTGTTGAGCCCAGCGGTCCACGCCATGGCCCACATAACGGGTGGGGGCATCCTGGAGAACATACCGAGGGTTCTACCAGCTGGCTTTGAAGCGAGGATAGACAGATCTTCCTGGAAGGTTCCTTTCATATTCCAACTCATCCAAAGGCTCGGTAGTTTAGACGAACGAGAGATGCTTCGGACGTTCAACATGGGCGTTGGTTTCATCCTCGTGGTCGATCGAGACGAAGCGGACAGGATCGTTCGACAATTGGAAGATGAGGGTGAACAAGTATGGATCATCGGTGAGGTGGGACGTGGGGAAAGGGGGATCGTTCTTTGAAAAAACTATCTTTGGGCGTTTTGGTTTCCGGTACAGGTTCAAACATGGTTTCTATAATACAGAAGTGCTTGTCGAACGAGATACCAGCTACGGTCTCGGTTGTGATCAGCAGCAAGGAAGACGCCCCAGCTTTGGAAAAGGCGAAAATTTTTGGTATACCCACTCATGTTGTGAAAAGGAAGGATTTTCAGAACCAGATTGATTACGAGAACAAGATGATAGAGATCCTTAAAAACCATGGAGTTGAGCTCGTTGTACTGGCTGGTTTTCTGAATATCCTTTCCCCTCACTTCGTGGATGCTTTCAAATGGAGGATCATGAACGTTCATCCCTCACTGATACCCGCTTTCTGCGGTCCTGGATATTACGGTATGAGAGTGCATGAGGCTGTTTTGAGATACGGTGTGAAGGTCACGGGTGTGACGGTACATTTCGTGGATGAAAGTGTCGATGGTGGCCCCATCATTCTCCAGAAGGCCATCGAAGTACTCGATGAGGATACACCTGAAACACTCGCCGAGAGGGTGAAAACCGTCGAACACGAATTACTCCCCCAAGCGATCAAATTGTTCGCCGAGGGGCGATTGAAGATCGAAGGAAGAAAGGTTTCGATCGGGAGGGGAACTTCATGAAAACTGCGTTGATTTCAACTTGGGACAAGAATGGGATCGTTGATCTTGCAAAGGAACTCGT
>CAYXCE010000042.1:0-1459 GCA_964463395.1 uncultured Pseudothermotoga sp. | reverse complement strand
ACTCGTTCAATTGGGTTTTACGATCATGAGCACGGGTGGAACGGCGGAACACCTTTCTAAAAACGGTTTGAAAGTCGTTCCCACCTCGAAAGTCACTTCGTTCAACCAACTTTTGGGTGGTAGAGTCAAGAGCCTTCATCCATACATACACGCAGCGATTTTGGCTGATCGGGATGATCCAAACCAGATCAAAGAACTCGAGCAGCTTGGGATCGAGCCTATCGATGCGGTCGTGGTCAATTTCTACCCATTCAAAAAAGCTATCGAAGAAAAGATTGGTTTGAATGAGATAGTTGAATTCATCGATATCGGTGGGCCTGCGATGTTGCGGGCGGCCGCCAAGAACTTCAAGCACGTCATACCCCTGTGCGACACTTCTGATTACAGCTGGGTCCTGAAAAAGTTGAAGGAAGGTTCTCTGTCTTTCGAGGACAGATTGAAACTCGCATGCAAAGCTTTTCAATACAGCGCTTGGTACGATGCGATAGTTTCACGGTATTTCTCACAGTTCACAGGGGAGCTTTTTCCAAAATTCATGACGATCACTCATGAAAAAGTCTACGAGCTTCGCTACGGTGAAAATCCTCACCAGAAGGCGGCGCTCTATAAAGATCCCATATCGAACGACGGCATAGCGGATGCGCAACAACTCCATGGGAAAGAGTTGTCCTTCAACAATTTTGTGGATGCCGATTCTGCTCTCGCTGTGGTCAAGGAATTCGATGAGCCATGTTGCGTTGTGGTGAAACATGCGAATCCTTGTGCTGCTGCGTGTGCAGAGAGTCTCACTGAAGCTTTTGAGAAGGCGCGTGCAGCAGACCCTGTGTCGATCTTCGGCGGGATCGTAGCTTTCAACAAACCACTCGACGCTGAGACGGCGCAAAAAATGGTCGACATCTTTCTCGAGGTCGTTGTCGCCCCTTCTTACAGTGAGGAAGCTTTGAAAATACTCACGAAGAAGAAAAATTTAAGATTACTGAGAGTGAACTTCGAAAGAAGTATCGATTCTTACGATTTTAGAAAGCTGTCTGGGGGGGTACTTTTTCAAACCCCAGATGAGATCGATTATCAGGAATTGAGAGTGGTCAGTCGACGAAAACCGACGGAGGAAGAACTGAAAGATCTTTTGTTCGCATGGAAAGTCGTAAAACACGTCAAGTCGAACGCGATCGTGCTCGCGAAAGGTCGGTGCACACTCGCCATCGGTATGGGTCAACCGAACAGAATTTGGCCCACGGAGCACTGCATCAGAGAAGCGAAAGAAAAATCGAAAGGCTCAGTGCTCGCTTCCGACGCGTTCTTTCCTTTTCCAGACGCTGTGGAACTCGCTGCCAGAGCGGGAGTTTCTGCCATCATCCAACCTGGAGGTTCCATCAGGGACGATGAGGTGATCAAGGTTGCAGACGAATATGGTATGGCGATGATCTTCACAGGAACACGTCATTTCAAACACTGAGGT
>CAYXCE010000041.1:2329-8401 GCA_964463395.1 uncultured Pseudothermotoga sp. | reverse complement strand
GGATAGAGAGACCCATATATTTTTTTGGGTACTGGTTCAAATCCAGAGAATTTTTCGTCATAGTCTTGACGGAAGTCTGGCGAGCGACTCCCTTGGTCTTCGTGATCTTGCTCGCAGGTTTGCAATCGATAAATCAAGAATATCTGGAAGCCGCGGACGTGTTCGGCTTTTCTGCTTGGAAGAAGTTCATCAAGATCACACTGCCTTTGCTCAAGCCTTCCATAGTTTCGGCGTTGCTCATCAGAACCCTGTTCGCCTTTCAGATCTTCGGTGTCGTGTGGCTCTTGGCCGGTAGGGATATCACGGTCCTCGCTGGAGAAACTTATTATTGGTACGTTTTACAGAACAACAGGAACATCGCCAGTACTTACGCGCTGGTGATAGCCATCCTGACGTTCATCGTGGGTTGGTTCTACATAGCCACCATCCGTTCGAAACACCTCGAAGAGGGTGTGAGACAATGAAGAAGTTTTTCTATGTTCTGGCCTTCACGGCTGTTTCGCTCTGGTTTTTGGGCCCGCTGTTTTTCATTTTCTTCGCATCTTTGACGCCTTCTTCGGACTTCTACAGGTGGGACAAGATCTTTCCTTCCAAGCTCACTTTGGAGCACATACAAAAACTTTTGTTCAACCTCGGTGGGTGGAAAGCGATGCTTGCGAGCGTTCAGGTGGCGCTCATAGCCATAGCGATCTCTTTCGCTCTGGGCATTCCTGCAGGTTACGCGCTCACTCGGTACAAGTTCCGTGGGAACAACTTCATAAAGTTGGTCATGCTGTTCACAAGGTCTGTACCACTCGTGGTCATAGCCGTTTCGCTCGTGACGATGTATCTGAGGTTGAACCTCGCCGACACAGTTTTGGGAGTCGGTTTGGCACACGCGGCGATGGTCCTTCCGTTCGTCGTACTCATAACTTCGAGCATATTCTCCGGTGTCTTCGTCGAGTACGAAGAGGCCGGTATGGTCTTTGGGCTGTCTCGGTTCGGTGCTTTTCTCAGGATAACGATGCCTCTGGCTCTACCGGGCCTGGCAGCTTCCGCGATCTTCGCCTTCATCATGTCTTGGAACGAGGTGTTCGCAGCCTCAGTCCTGGCGATAACCAACAGGACCCTGCCGGCGCACATCCTCAACACGGCGATGGCTTCGCCCGATTATTTCAAATTCGCCGCCGGAACGATCATGGCCGTGCCCGCCATGGTGTTCATATTCATCATTCGAAAGTACCTGATCTCGATGTGGGGAATCTCTTTGAAGTAGGTGGTGCGATGACGAGGGTGGTCATTGAGAACGTCAAGAAATATTTCGGGAACGTCAGGGCGCTCGATGGAATAGATCTCTCGATCGAAGAAGGGCTCTTCGTGGTGTTGCTCGGTCCTTCTGGGTGTGGAAAGACCACCTTGATGAGGTGTATCTCTGGTTTGGAAAAACTCACGGAGGGAAGGATCCTGTTCGACGGTGAAGATGTGACCAACATGCCTCCGAAGGATCGAAACGTGGCGATGGTTTTTCAAAGTTACGCGGTCTGGCCACACATGAAGGTGAAGGACAACATAGCTTATCCTTTGAAGCTCAAAAAGGTCCCGAAGAAGGAAATAGAAGAGAGAGTCAAATGGGTTTCCGAACTGCTCCATATAAGTGAGCTTTTGGACCGTTTTCCTTCCCAGCTCTCTGGAGGTCAGAGGCAGAGAGTTGCCGTGGCCAGGGCGATCGTGCACAGGCCCAGGGTCCTGCTCATGGACGAACCCCTTTCGAACCTCGATGCGCTGTTGCGCGTGAAGATGAGGAGTGAACTCAAGAAGTTGCACGAACAGGTTAAAGTCACGACCATCTACGTGACGCACGATCAGACCGAGGCCATGACCATGGGAGACAAGATAGCCATCATGAACGCCGGGAAAATAGTTCAGTACAGCACACCCGAAGAGATATACAAAAGACCGAGGACCATCTTCGTTGCAGGTTTCGTTGGCTCACCGCAGATGAACTTTTTGCAGATGAGAGTGGTTTCGTCCGGTACAGAGATCTATGCGGAGAATTTCGGAGTGAAGATACCTTTGAAAAATGATCCAAAAATCGACTCGATCGTGGTTGGAATAAGACCCGAACACATCGATTTGGAAAAGGATGAAAGATCGATACAGATCACAGGAACGGTTTACTTCGCCGAAAAGCTCATGTCGGAAACCATTGTGCACCTTTCCATAAGCCCAGAAAAGAATCTGGTCGTCAAGGTGCCCTACGATCTTTCCGTCCGAGAGGGCCAAAGGATGCAGGTTTATATAAATCCTGAAGAGTTGCATTTCTTCAACCCTCACACGGAGGAGAGGATCGAACTGTGAACGTCATATGTCACACACATTGGGACAGAGAATGGTTCGCGCCATCTCGCATCACAAGCCAGTGGTTGAAGGAGCTGTTCGAAAAGCTCTTCGCCTTGATTGAAAAGAAAAAAGACTACACTTACGTTCTGGATGGACAAACGCTGTTGCTCGAAGATCTGATCAGCGAAGCGCCAGAATTTGAAGAGAAAGTGAAAGAGTTCGTGAAATCGGGAAACCTCTTGATAGGTCCCTTCTACGCGCAGATAGATTTCAGACTCTCTCCAGAGATCGCGATCGTCAAGAATTTCGAGATCGGTAAGAAAGACGTGGAAAGGCTCGGAAGCGGTATGAAGGTCGCGTGGATGGTGGACAATTTTGGTTTCATATCTCAGCTTCCACAGTTGTTCAAGCTGTACGGCATAGAAGGAGCTTTCCTGTGGCGTGGGGTCAAACTCGAAAAACCACGCATCGAGTTCATCTGGAGTTCGAAGGAAGGTTCTCAAACCGAGTGCATCTTTCTGATCGGTGGGTACAGAAACCTTTACGGCCTTTCTTTCACGAAAGATCTCGCGGAAGATAGGTTGGAACACGAGCTGAAAAAGCTCAAGCCTTTCTCCCTGAGCGGAGAAGTTCCTCTGCTGGATGGCTACGATTTGGACACCAACCCCGAAGATCCGAGAGATCTGCTCGATGGAAAGATCGGGCTCACGACACCAGAAAAATTTTTGAACGAGGTTTTCTCTAAAGCTGTGGATTGTCCCACGGTTGAGGGAGAACTTCTCAGTGGAAAGTACGCCTGCACCTTTCCAGGCACCCTCTCAACGCGGGTTTATTTGAAAAGACAATCTCACGTCGTTGGTAAACTTCTGAGGTACGTCGAGTTACTGAGCTATCTGAAAGGTGAGAAAATCGATGAACTGCACAGGAATTATTTGAAAACCTTGATCCACGACAACATCTGCGGTGTCGGTGTGGACGTGATTCACAGAGGGATGCAGAGAACTTACGCAAGGATGTATCGAAAACTCAGAAAGTTGTTCAGAGAAAATCTGAGTAAAATTGCGGCGAATCTTCAAACTGGTCGGTATGTAGTTTCTTTCTCGCCGTTCAAGTACGATCATTGGCACTGCGACGGTGAAAGGTGCTACAGACTCGCGAGCGACGGTGTGGGGCTGTTCAGATTGGAAAAGTTCGATCGTCCCACCGTGGACGGAACACTTTCTTTCAAGAATCGCTACTATGAAGCGTACTTTTGTGGAGATGGCACGCTGAAACTCAACGACACGCTCGTGGGTATTTTGAACCTCGAAAAAGAATTGGGAGACAGCTATTCAACGTACACTGAAGATATGAACTTCTCTTCTCAACTGTTGAACATGAAGGTCGAGAAAGCCGGTGAAAATCACAAGGTCGTCCGACTCGAAAGGTTCCTGCGAGCGGAAGGTGTATCGATAAAGACGAAAGAGAAAATCATCTTCGACGGTTCTCCATTGGTGAAATGGCGAATCGCGGCTGAACTTGAAGGAAAAAACTATGTTTTGAGTTTCGTGACGAAGACTTTCGATGAAGAATCCAAAGTCTTTGCGAAGATGCCCTTCGAAGTTGTAGAGCGAGAGAGGATCGATACAGATCTGCTCGATGAAGATTTGGAGCCAAGCTTGCGATCCGTTCTACTCGCCGCACGAGAAGTGGGATCGATCAGGAAATTTCCCTTTCATGGCTTTGTCGCGCTCTGCGGTGAGAAGACCAAAGCGATCATGGCGAAAGGTGTGCACCAGTACGAGATCGATTCGAAAGGTGACGTGAAGATAGATCTCGTCAGAAGTGTCGAGTGGATCGCGAAGAGCGATGTGAAGGGTCGAACGGGTGACGCGGGACCTCTGATGTACATCGACGACGCCAAGTGCGAGGGGACTTTAACGTTCGAACTGGCCGTGTGCGAGCTGGACTTTCATGTCCTTTCAGAAGAGTTCTTCAGATGGTTCGTCCTGTTCGACGATGATCCGATCCTCGTTTCTGTGAAGAACGAACTTGGAACGATGAACCGTCTGAAACTCTTTTCTGGTGAGTTTCCCTGGGTTTGCGTGGACGAAGACGGTTTGATCGTCTACAATCCCTATCCGAAAGATTTGAAGAATTTAAAGCCCGCACAGATATCACACGCTCCCATCGATTTTCCACACTTCGTCAGCGGTGGAAATGTGAAGATCAGACTGGTTCGATTTCCAGCTTTTCCTTCGTTCGTTTCAAAGAGCGATCCGGCGGAGGCCATCCACACCGTGGAAGAGCGGATCGAGAAGATAGAGGAAGAAATCCCACTTCTCAAAAATGGATTGAGGAAAGTGAAGAGAGGTTCGATCGAGTACCACACGTTGAAACATCGAATCCTGAGTGAAGAGAGAACGTTGCTCGAATTGAGGGTGTGCGAATCGCTCATCGAAGGTAATCTACCAAAAAATCTCATGAGGAAACTGAACCGAGCGAGGGCGAAAAGAAGGATCTACGATTATGTGATCGAACTGCTTAAGGAGGGGAAACTGTGAGATACCACAACGATCTTCCAGATCTTGGAAAGTTCGACATCGTCGTGGGTATACCGAGCTTCAACAACGCGACCACGATAGCGCACGTGGCTCGGACTGCTGCGATGGGGATCAAAAACCTCGGTTTGAAGGGATTGATCGCCAACTCGGACGGAGGCTCTAAGGACGGAACCGTTGAGGCATTTTTGAAGAGTGATACGTTCGATGTGACGAAAGTGTCCATCCAATACGAGGGCATACCTGGAAAAGGTAGCGCGGTGAGAGCGTTGTTCGAGATCGCACATAAAACGAAGGCGAAAGTCTTCATAATGTTGGATTCCGATTTGAGGAGCGTTGAGCCTTGGTGGATCGAGAGGCTCTCTGGACCGATACTCGAAGGAAGAACGCATTATGTGGCTCCACTGTATTTGAGGCACAAGTACGACGGCACGATCACGAACAACGTTTGTTATCCCCTCACGTCTGCACTCTACGGATTGAAAATTCGCCAGCCCATCGGTGGAGATTTCGCGGTGAGTGCAAGGTTGATCGAAACTTATCTGAGCAAGCCAGAGAACGTGTGGCAAACCCACGTGGCGCGGTTCGGCATCGACATATGGATGAGCACGATAGCCATCAACGAGTCAGACAAGCCTCCCATCCAAGCGGCATTGGGTGCGAAGGTGCACGATGTGAAAGATCCGGGGAAACACCTTCAGAGCATGTTCGTTCAAGTTGTGCAGACGCTTTTCGAACTGATGATCGAATACCAGGACAGATGGAGAAACATCGATGAATTGATCCCTGCAGAGATAAACGGCGAACAACCTCCTCAGAGAGTTGAAGAAATGATCGTGGACTTAGTGGGATTGAAAGAGAGGGCAAAAAGAGCCATTCGAGAGAGGTTGAACATACTCGAAGAGAGCATACCCTCGTGCAAGAGAGCGGTCGAATCAACCCTCGAAACGGGCACTCTGAGCGTGGAGGATTGGGTTGAAATTGTGTATGGAATCGCACTAAGATATAAAAGTGAGAGAGATGAAGAGACAGTTCTGAACCTTCTGCCCTTCTATTTTGCGCGTGTGGCTGATTTCGTCGAGAAGACGAAAGAGATGGACAGTTTCGAGGCGGAAAAACTCATCGAAGAGCAGTTGAATTTGTTTTTGAAGCAGAAGAAATCGTTCGCGAGGAGATGGTTCCTTGATACTTGACGATCTGCTCGGCATCTACG
>CAYXCE010000041.1:0-2319 GCA_964463395.1 uncultured Pseudothermotoga sp. | reverse complement strand
GAAAAAGGTCGCGTCTTACATCATCGAAAAGCCGGACGATGTCATACACTACTCGATCACGGAGTTCGCCAGGATCGTTGGGGTGAGTGAAACCACCATATACAGATTGGTCAGAAAATTGAAGTTCGATGGGTATCAATCTTTCAAGATAGAGCTCACCAGACAAACTAGTGGAGCCAAAGTGTTTCCCATCGCTGCCAAGGATGCCTTCGACGAATACATAGAACAGATGAAAGCTTTGGTGGATCGGATCGCGACCACGCTCAGGAAAGAAGACGTTGAGAAAGCCTCAGAGTGGGTGGTACAGTCTCAAAAAACCATATTCTTCGGTGTGGGTCTTTCGGCCGTCGCCGCAGAGTATGGAAGTTTACTGCTCTCTCTGTTGGGTCTGCCGTCTTTCTACTACAACGATCCGCACGCTCAAGTGATAGTGGCGACGAGTTTGTGTGAAAGAGACCTCGTGATATCCGTCAGTCACAGCGGAAACATAAGAGATACGGTGAAATCGACGCAAGTGGCCAAGGATGTCGGAGCCAAAACGATAGCCATAACGGCCGGTGTGAACTCTGCACTCGCTTCCGTGGCGGATCTGACCCTCTACAGCCCGGTTGCAAGGTTCGAAAAACACGAATTCTTGAGGGGAAACCTCGGCGAACTGGCGGTGGTCGAGATACTTTTCAGAATGGTGTTGAAGAAAACTTACAGTGAAAAAGAAGAACACCTCAATGGACTCTCAGAAGTTCTCAAACCTAAGAGGTACGAGGAGAAAGAAAAATGAAGATCGCGCTGTTGCACTTCAGAGCGGGCTTCACAGACGGCGTTTCTCTCGAAATGGAAAAGTGGAAAATCGTGCTCGAGAGGTTGGGACACCAGGTCATCTACGTCGCGGGCGAGTTCGGTCAAACCAGCGGAATAGAAGTACCCTCACTGGCCATGAACGATACCACCAACCACTGGATACACAGAAACGCTTTTGAAGAACTCTCGGTCGATGAAGGGACATTTATCAAAACTTTCGAAGACCACGTTCATCGAATCGAGGAAGAACTCGAGCAGAAAATGCCACCGTTGGATCTTTTGATCGTCAACAACGTTCTATCGCTTGGGTTCAACTTGGCTGCCGCCGTCGCCATCGTTGAATATTCGAGACGAAAAAACGTCAAGCTCATCGGCCATCACCACGATTTTTACTGGGAAAGAGAGAGATATTCAAAACCGCAGAGCGAGTTCGTGCGGAAGATACTCAACGAATATTTCCCTCCAAAAGGTGAAAACTTTCTCCACATCACCATAAACAGTCTGGCGCAGAAAGAACTTTTCAAACGCAAAGGTATCGATTCCATCGTGGTACCGAACGTTTTCGATTTTGAACAGCCAGAATGGAGGGTCGATGAATACAACAAGAATTTGCGACCATCGCTTGGGATAAAAGACGAAGACGTACTGATCCTGCACGCGACCAGGATCGTTCAGAGGAAGGCCATAGAATTGGCGATGGATTTTGTGGAGCATTTTTGCAAGCTGAGCGAAAGAAAAGTTCACTTTCTGTTGGCGGGTTTTCCCGAGCAGGAGTCACAGGATTACTACAGAAAAATCGTTGAAAAATCGAAAAAGATGTCTTATCCAACACACTTCGTGTTCGATGTGGTTCGTGCTGAAAGGTTTGTGAACGACAAAAAATACTACTCGCTCTGGGACATGTACGCCGTTGCTAACGCCGTCACATACACCTCCGTGCTCGAAGGCTGGGGTAATCAACTAATAGAAGCAGTTTTTTCAAAAAAGCCGCTCGTTGTTTTTGAATATCCAGTCTACAAGAGCGACATAGCCCCACTCGGATTCGAATTCGTCTCGATCGGGGACGAAGCCCATTACGATGAAAGCGAAGGTTTTTACAGAGTCGATGAATCAAAACTCGAGAAGGCGGCTGAAAGATTGAAGGAATTGCTCACACGACCAGAAGAGTTGTCGAACATCGTGGAGAAAAATTTTGAGATAGGTAAAAAACATCTCTCACTCGAAAAGCTCCAGCAGTGTCTAGCCGACATTTTGAAACAACTTTGATCGCAGTTTTTCCGACTACCCCCAACTCGAGATACTTTCGCTTCAGCGAGATTTTTAACCCTTCCACGGGTGCGATTCGAATCGGTTCCTGCCCGTGAACCGCCAAAATGCACGATCGCTGCTTTGCTGGGAAATCCTAACTTCTGAGGATAAAAGTGGAAAGATGATGGTAAGTAGCGATTTAACCGAGCACCGTTCTAACCGTTCGCATTACGAACGTAACATGTTACGCTGTTTCGTTCGTCTCAAATGCAC
>CAYXCE010000040.1:0-8552 GCA_964463395.1 uncultured Pseudothermotoga sp. | reverse complement strand
TAACAACCAGGCAGCCGATATAATTATCATCAAGAAGGACAAAATTTTTGGAAAGAAATCTCCTGCCACTGAACCAAATCTCAAAACCCTTATCTTTTGAGACTCTAAAAAACACATTATACCACCGACAAGAAAGCACAAGGATGCTATTAATTCACTCACCTTCGTATCACCTCTTTGAGAAACAAGTGGGGGTATAATCACCCCCACTTTTTATCTCACTTAAGAATCTCGGCTGCTTTCTTGTATTTTTCCTCCTGACTTTTCCAGAAATCTTCCAGATCTTTCCCTGTTTTGAAGAAAGGTACCGCATAAGCCATCTCTGCGAGTTTCGCTTTGAATTCTTCATCGTTCACGATCTTCTCGATGATCTTGTTGAATTCATCGACTATTGGCTTTGGAGTATTCGGTGGGAAGAAAAACGTGTTTGTCATCGGGAATATGAGATCCGGATACCCCAACTCCACTGCCGATGGCACATCAGGTATGAATGGATCTCTAACCTCGTCGTGGACGACCAAGGGCTTGAGCTGTCCAGATTTTATGTATGAGACAGCCGATACGAGCGCCAGAGGTACTATGTCCACGTGGTTGCCAAGTAAGGCAACTATTCGCTGAGAATCACCACCTTCGTTCGGCACCACACGCCAACATCCTTTGGCTGCGGCTTCAACTGGTGCATACTCGAGGTATGCGATACCTCCAGCTCCGGTTCCGTAGACATACTTCCTCGGGTTAGCTTTCGCATCTTCGATCGCATCTTTTAAGTTCTTCCAGGGCATATCAGGCCTTGTTGCTGTTATCCTTGACGTCTTTGTGACCACACACGCTGGTGTGAAATCGTACCAGTTGATCTCGGCAACTCCAAGGTAATAGTTTCCAAGTATTGCTTGATGATACCAAAGTACAGTGTAACCATCTGGTCTCGTACCTTTGACCTGCCTTGCAGCGACAGCTCCTTCTGCGCCAACTACATTTGTGACGACCATTTCCTGGCCCGTGTACTTTTTCCAGAATTCTGCCACCAATCTTGCCATGATGTCGCTTGCGCCACCGGGTGAATAAGGAACGACCACCGTTACAGGTCTGGTTGGATATGCTTGTGCAACCAGAACAACACAAACCGCTAGCACAAGCAAGAACAACACTCTCCTCATGCAAGCACCTCCTTTCAAGTTTTCAAACGTTTTACAGCCTTTCTGTTTATCTGAATGCCTATCAAAAAGAGGACAACGGCACCAATGAAAAGAGTTAATGCGATCGGTCTTGTGAACAAGGGCATGATGCTACCCTCAGAAAGAGCCAAACCTTGTCGCAAGTTCTTTTCCACGATTGGTCCCAAAACGAAAGCTGTTATCACAGGTACGAGCGGAAAATTGATCTTTCTCAAGAGATAACCAATGAATCCAAAAACAAGGCTTATCCATATATCAAACACTCTGTTGTACAAGCCAAAAGCTCCCACAACCATTGAAAGAGCAACGACCGGAAGTAAGTAATAAGACCTTATACTGAGCGTGTAAATGAACAGCCTCATGAGCAATATACCAAACGCTACCATCATCAAGTTCCCGATGATCTGCGCCGCGAAAATCGTATAAGCATACTGAGGAGCATCTCTGAACAAAAGGGGGCCTGGAAACAAACCATGTATCATGAAACCACCTATCATCATCGCTGTGACAGAATCACCAGGTATCCCAAGCGCTAACAAGGGCACAAGCGCACCAGCTATCGTTGCATTGTTCGCCACCTCAGATGCTATGACTCCGTCCGGAACACCTTTTCCAAATTCTTCGGGGTGTTTCGAGGCACTCTTCGCCAGTCCGTAAGCGACAACGCTCGAAGTTGCTCCACCCACACCCGGGAAAATTCCTATAACAAAACCAACAATGAGTGATCTAATATAGTTCACAGGTTGAGAAAACAGCAATCGAAGAGCTTCCAGGACGGCTTTAAAACCCATCTTAGTTTTTCTTGCTTCAGGGGGTACCACATTCTGGTATTTCCTCTCCACAGCCACAAAAATTTCGGAAATACCGAATAAGCCCACCAATAAAGGAAGTATATCTATCCCCGCAACCAAATCAGGTATACCGAAGGTCAGCCTCGCAACCCCCGTGAGCATATCAGAACCAACCGTTGCCAGTAAAAGACCCAGAACAACTCCAAGTGCATTTTTCAATACGCCACCTTCCATCATTCCTATACAACCACCGAACGCGAGCAAACCAAGCGCAAAATACTCGAACGGCCCAAACTTAAGGGCGAACTGGGCTAGCGTGTAGGTTGCTACGATCATCAAGAAAACAGCCACAAGACCTCCTAAGAACGAGCTCATCAATCCTAGCGCGAGGGCCAGCGAAGCTTTTCCTTTCTGAGCCATAGGATACGCGTCAAAAGTGGTCGCAATTGAAGATGGCGTGCCAGGCATGTTCAAAAGTGCCGCAGAAATGAAACCACCAGAAATTGCACCTATATATATGCTTGATAACAGTATCAAACCGGAATAAGGATTCATACCATAGGTTAAAGGTATCGCAAGGGCAACGCCCATTGTTGCGGTCAAACCAGGAATAGCACCGAATATCAAACCCCAGAGTGTGCCAATGAATATTAGCAAAAGATTAGAGGGAAGTAAGCTGATCTTCATACCTGTCGTGAAAGTTTGAACCAATGCTTCCACGTTCACTTTCCTCCCGATGTGAAAGAAATCTTCTACTAACCAGGTATTTTCAATAATATCTGTATTCATTATATCACTTTAACTTCCTCAAGCAAAGGTCGAATTTGGTTATTCATAACTGGGCAAAAAAGTTTTTCACAAATATTTCTTGAAAAATGCCCTCTAGTTCCTCTTATCTCCGTCTTTCACGCCTTTTTTCAAATTTTCGTTGCTCGTCTTTGCTCTGGTAAAATGCTTGTTGTGGAAACATTCGGTGGAGGTGATTGACTTGATAACGTACATCATCAGAAGATTGCTTCTGTTACCTTTGATACTGTTCGGTATATCCTTGATCGTCTTCGGCATGATCCAAAGTCTGGGCCCGGATAGACTTCTGGCAGCTTACGTGAATCCAGGGGTCTTGGACAAATTGACACCAGTCCAGTTGGAGAAAATAAAACAGAAGTATGGACTGAATGATCCGATGATGATTCGTTACTTAAAATGGCTCAAGAACACGGTACAAGGAGATCTTGGTTGGTCATTGGTAGGCAAGCAACCTGTCAAGGACGCAATAATGAATAGGTTGCCTTGGACAGTAGAACTCGCATTGTATTCGATTGTTCCTGTAGTATTCGTAGGGGTATGGCTAGGTGTCATTGCCGCCGTGAATAGGGATAGGTTCCTTGATCACTTTGTCAGAATCTTCGCTGTCGTTGGATGGAGCTTTCCTGACTTTGTTTTTGGTTTGATCGTGCTAATGGTCTTCTACAGTATGCTCGGGTGGTTTCCACCAGGAAATCTCAGTCTCTGGGCTGATCAAGTTGTCAAATCTCCTGAATTCAAGCGATTCACCTCTTTGATAACGATAGATGCTCTCTTGAATGGTCGGTTCGATGTGTTTGTTGATGCTGTACGTCATCTTGTTGCTCCTATCATCACGTTGTCATGGCTCTGGTGGGCATACTTATTGAGAATAACACGTTCAAGCATGCTGGAAGTTCTAACGAAAGAATACATCAGGACAGCCCGGGCAAAAGGGTTAGCGGAAAGGGTGGTTATAAATAAACATGCGAGGAGAAATGCGATGATACCGGTAGTCACAGTGGGTGGAGCTATGGTCATTCAGTTATTTGCTGGTACCGTGATTGTCGAAACGGTTTTCAACAGAACCGGTATGGGAAGTTTCACAGCCACAGCTGCGACACAGCTCGATTATGCGTCGATAATGGCCTCCACGCTCTTTTACTCGTTCATACTCGTGGTTGGTAACTTAGTGATAGATATACTGTACGCCGTGGTTGACCCACGCGTCAGGCTTGGTTGAGGGGGCCAGAGCATGAAAACCGAAACGAAAAGGATGTTGAAGAGGCTTTTGAGAAACCCTTCGGCTATTCTGGGATTCTCTCTGCTGATTTTCTTCACACTCGTTGCCATATTTGCACCATTCATATGTCCCCCACAATCGTATGATCCATACATGATACCAATCGTAACTTGGGATAAAACCCCGCAACCTCCAACGAAAGGGCATCCTTTTGGAATCATAGATGGTAGAGACATCTTTTACGGTGTCGTGTGGGGTACCAGGACGGCTTTCAAAGTGGGACTCACCGTCACTCTCACTTCGACGTTGGTTGGACTCATAATAGGTTCAATAGCGGGTTATTTTGGCGGATGGCTCGATGAGGTACTCATGAGAATCACAGATATCTTCTTGTCGATCCCATACATACTCGCTGCGATCGTTATGACTGCTTTCCTTGGTATGGGCCTTGACAAAGTCATGATCTCACTGATTGTGTTCGGTTGGATGGGTACAGCAAGGCTCATTAGAGCAAACATACTTCAAGCTAGGGAAGAACAGTATGTGCTGGCAGCAAGAGCCCTTGGTGTGAGTGACCTTCTGGTCATAACAAAGCACATACTACCAAACACTATATTTCCCGTCGTTATTCAGGCAACCATGCGAATAGGTTCGTTGGTCATCACAGCTGCAGCGTTGAGTTTCCTTGGGTTAGGGGCACCTGTAGGATATGCTGACTGGGGATCCCTCTTGAACTTCTCAAGAAACTGGCTCTTGGGAGCTTCGGGTGAGGCGTTCAAATACTGGTATGCGATAGTGTATCCAGGAACGGCTATGATTCTGTTCGTACTCGCATGGAATTTGGTCGGAGATGCGCTGAGGGATGCCTTCGACCCACGTTTGAGAGGGTGATTGATCATGGAAAATAAACCGATACTGATTGTTAGAGGGCTCAAGACTTATTTCTACACTGAAGATGGTGTGGTGAAGGCTGTCGATGGTGTCGATTTCGATGTGTACGAAGGGGAGACTTTGGGTATAGTGGGAGAATCCGGTTGTGGCAAGAGTGTCACAGCTTTGTCGATTCTTAGAATTCTTGATGAAAAAGGAAGAATAGTCGATGGACAAGTACTGCTCGACGGAGTGGATCTAACTAAGGTAGACGAGCAGGACATGAGGAAAATCAGAGGTAAAGACATAGCTATGATCTTTCAAGAACCCATGGTTGCGCTGAATCCGGTGTTCACTATTGGTGAACAGATCGTGGAAGCAATCATGCTCCATCAAAAACTGGATGAAAAAGCTGCAAGATCTTTGGCAGTAGATTTACTACGAAAAGTTGGCATACCGGAACCAGAAAAAAGAGTGGATCAATATCCGCACGAGCTTTCAGGTGGAATGAGACAGCGTGCAATGATCGCCATGGCTTTATCCTGCAAACCTAAGGTGTTGATCGCAGACGAACCTACCACAGCTTTGGATGTGACAATCCAAGCACAGATAATGGAATTGATGAAGCAGTTGCAACGAGAATATGGTATGGCAATCATATTGATAACTCACGACTTGGGACTCATCGCCGAGAACGCCGATAGAGTTGTGGTGATGTATGCGGGAAAAGTCGTGGAGTACGCCCATGTCAAAACTCTTTTCAACGATCCAAAACATCCTTATACATGGGGACTGCTGCATGCAATCCCAAGATTGGATATCGAACAAAACCGTTTGTACAACATACCCGGTGTAGTACCAGATCCGTTGCACTTTCCAACTGGATGCAAGTTCCACCCAAGATGTGAATTCAAAGAAGATAGATGCACCAGTGAGGAACCACAGCTCATCAAAGTTGGAGAAAATCATCTTGTAAGATGTTTCTTCTGGCAAAAAGTTGAACAGGCTAAGCTCAGAGAGGTTGGTGAATTTGTATGAGTGCGATTCTGAAGGTCGAAAATTTAGTCAAGTATTTTCCCATAAGAGCTGGGGTTTTCAAGCGTATCGTGGGTTGGGTTAAAGCAGTCGATGGAGTCTCTTTTGAGATCAACGAAGGCGAAACTGTTGGACTTGTTGGAGAATCCGGTTGTGGTAAGACCACGATAGGGATGGTTCTACTCAGATTGTATGAACCCACTTCTGGTAGGATCATAATCTCAGACGAAGATACCACTTACTTTTTCATGCCACCTTTGCGTGCAAGATCTTACTTGAAAAGGACTTATGTAGACAAATTCAATAAACTGCTGAAGGATACTGGGTCCAAAGATGCTGCCATCGCCACTCTTGAGGGTGTGGACAAGGTTTACGCACAGATATTTTTCAACGAAGCGAAAACTTCTGCTGGAAAATTTTACTCGTTATTACTATCAAACATGAACGAAAAGCGAAAAGAATTCAGAAAAAACGTTCAGATCGTCTTTCAAGACCCCTACAGTTCTCTAAATCCGAGACTCAGAATAAAATCCATTGTCGGTGAAGGACCGGCGGTTCACAAGCTGGTGAAAAGCGAGAAAGAACTCATAAGTAGAGTGAGATCGGTACTCGAAGATGTTGGTATCAGAGGTGATTATATATATAGGTTCCCCCATGAATTCTCTGGCGGCCAAAGGCAAAGAATTGGTATCGCGCGAGCACTCGCACTCTCTCCTAAATTGGTGATAGCAGACGAGGCAGTTTCCGCGCTGGATGTTTCTATAAGATCGCAGATCATCAACCTTATGAAAGACCTTCAACACGAGCACAAGTTAACTTACCTCTTTATTTCCCATGATCTCGCGGTGATAAAGTATGTGAGTGACAGGATAATCGTGATGTATCTCGGTAAAATAGTCGAAACAGCAGACAAGAAAGAGCTATTTGACAATCCATTGCATCCATACACAAGAGCTCTGATGAGCGCCATTCCCATACCTAATCCAAACATCAAGAAGGAAAGGATCATCCTCAAAGGTGACGTGCCAAGTCCAGTGAACCCACCGACTGGATGTAGATTCCACACGCGTTGCTACATGGCAATCGACGTGTGTTCGAAAATCGAACCTGAACTCAGGGAAGTTTCACCGAATCACAGAGTCGCTTGTCATCTTGTAAAATAGAAAAATAGAATAGAAAAAGACCCCGGGTCTCAAAGCCCGGGGTTTGATATTTTACTCACTCTTCTTTCCACAGCGTGTAGTAATCAGCTGCACCAGGCATCATTGGGTTGTAGTACCAACCTTTGACCCAATTTCTCCTCACGTTCAAGCTTTGTGGTTCATAGAGTGCAACACCAAGTACATGCTTGATAGCAAACTCCTGTACTTTCTTGTAGATTTCTGCTCTAACCTTAGGATCTGTTTCTACTGCAGCCTTTTCTATGAGTTCATTGCAACTTTTGCCAGCAAGCTCAGGTGTTGGCGTTGAGACGAATTTCTTGAAATTCTCACCTTGGGCGAAACCATAGGTACCTGCAGAATGATAGTATGTTTGAATGAAATTGTGCGGATCTGGATAGTCTGCAAGCCAACCTATGATGAACGCTGGTAGATATCCTTGTTTGTAAGAAGTCAAATAGGTTGGCCACTGCTCACCACGCACTTCAATCTTGAACTTCGGGTTGATCATCTCAACGTAGGTCTTTATCATCTCAGCCACTGTTCTCCTTGCTTCGTTTCCTGTGTTGTAGAGCAAAGTGAGTTTGAAGCCTTTTTTCCAAACTTCACCATTCCAGGCTTTCTTAAACTCTTCCGTAGCTTTAGTGATGCTGAACTCAAACATGGGTAGACTTGGATCGTAACCGAGCAAACTGCTAGGCAAATCTGCGGGTACTCTGCTGCCAAGTCCACGCAGAACGTCCTTGATCACAGCATCATAGTTTATGACATAAGCAAATGCCCTTCTAACATGCTCGTCACTGAAGAAATCAGGAGGAATACCATTGCCGTCCAATTTACCAGAACCGATGTACTTGCTATCTGGTTTCACGTTCCAGTTGAAATGCAATGACGTGACACTTATCACAGGAAGACCTTTCGTGATAGTCACACCAGGCATGTTCTCAACCTGCGGGAGATATTGCGATGGTACGGCAACAATATCGGCGTCTCCCTTTTCGAGCATGGCTCTTCTTGTGGACCATTCTTCAATTGTCCAGATAATCACTCTTTTGATCTTCGCAGGTCCTTTCCAATAATCATCAAACCTTTCAAGAACGACTCTCATCTGAGCCCTATCCCACTCAACAAGTTTGAATGGGCCCGTTCCCATGGCTTTCGCATACAGAGGCGATTCTTCCTTTGGAAGATCCCAATACTTCCACCAAGTGTCGGGTTTGCCATCCCAACAACCCTGCTGGATGGCCCATTGCTTGTTCAAAATCATGCTCCAGTTGGCAAAACCGCATATGATCGATAGGAATGGTCCAAAAGGTCTGGAGAGCTTGAAGACCACGCTGTCGTCTTCTACTTCGATGGCAGGATCGATGTAATCCGTGTAGACCTTGATCAACGCTTCACGATACTGCGGTAGAGGTTCTTTCGTCGCTTGGTCGAGTAATTCACTCAGAGGCTTGCCCACTATCTTTTCAACAAATTCATCCAGTGAATAAAC
>CAYXCE010000039.1:0-8863 GCA_964463395.1 uncultured Pseudothermotoga sp. | reverse complement strand
GTTCAGCAAAACGATAAAGATAGAATCAGATTGTTCAGATTCAGGAAGAAAAAGACGATCAAGCTCTACAAGTGTGGAGACTACTACGATTATTACTACGGTTACATGCCACCAAGCACAGGTGTGCTCAAATGGTTCGATTTGGTTAAAGAGAATGATGGATTCCTGCTGGTCTTACCGGATCAGAAAGATCCACTCACGGTGAACCGTCCAAAACCCCTGGTTAAGCTCTCCTCAGTTTTCTACGAATATGCTCGTTGGCTCGACGTCATAGGAGTTAGAACCGTTGCGGATCTGAATGAAATCATCTCTAAAGGCGAACGAGAAGTGGCTGAATTAATGATCATCAACGAGGCACTACACGAGAAGAAAATTTCTCAGATAGGTGAACAATTCGCAAACAGTGGTGCTCGATTGATACTCATCGCAGGCCCATCTTCATCGGGGAAGACCACTTTTGCTAAAAGACTCTTGGTCCAACTTCGTGTTCATGGTTTTAAACCTTTGGTGATATCGCTGGATGATTACTTTGTTGATAGAGAATTGACTCCAAGGGACGAAGAGGGTAATTATGACTTCGAGTCTCTGGAAGCAATTGATTTGAAACTGTTCAATGAACACCTCTCAATGCTCATAGAAGGCAAGGAAGTAGAACTGCCAAAGTTTGACTTTAAGCTTGGAAAGCGCATTTGGACTGGTCAAAAAATCAGGCTTGAAAAGAACCAACCCATAGTGATTGAAGGTATTCACGGTTTGAATGAAAAATTGACAGCAAGTATAGATAGATCAATGAAATTCAAAATATATGTCAGTGCCCTCACACAATTGAACCTTGATCCTCACAATAGAATAACTACTACGGATACACGCCTTTTGAGAAGGATCATAAGGGACTACAAATTCAGGGGCCATTCGGCCACGGACACCCTGAAGATGTGGCCAAGTGTCAGAAAAGGCGAAGAAAAGTATATTTTTCCATTCCAAGAAGAAGCCGATGTCATGTTCAACTCTGCCATAGTTTATGAGTGGGCGGTTTTGAAAATCTTTGCAGAACAGTTACTGGTCCAAGTACCACCGGAGGAACGGGAATACTCTGAGGCACTGAGGCTCATGAAGTTGCTCGACTATTTCTTACCCATAACAAATCTTGAAGATATTCCGAGAACATCCATCCTGCGGGAATTCATTGGGAGGAGTGCTTTTAAGTATTGAGAAAGATTCTGGTTGCTTTAATCCCTATTTTGACGTTCATCTTGGCTTTAACCGCAGAAATTTATGTGGGAGACCAGCTGATCTTCACTTCCGAAGATTTTTTGCTGGGGTGGGATAAATTCGTAGAACTAGTGCGAGCTTACTTCGAAAGTATGAACCTTGAGACACCCACGGTAGGAAACGTGGGTGGATTCAGTTACCTCATCTGGAATGGGCACACCATTGGATTCGATTCATCTGCAGGTTTTGTGAATCTGGATGGCATTACAAAACGCAGCCCTGGCATCAACTTGGTCGAAACGTTGAAAATCCTGGGATTACCCTTTGTGCTTCGTGGTGACCGGTTGATATTGCCAAGCATGTGGATTTATGAAATTCAAAAGATACAAGATGTCATTGACATTACCTATGGCGGCGAGAAGAAAGTTGAGGTGAGGCAGGATAAAGAAAGCATATTTTTAGAGAGCCGTGGGTATGTCTTTTATAACGACATGCTGTACGAACCTGGCCAGATCGTGACTAAATTCAAAAGAGAATCAAGTGAATCAATAAAGCAGGAAATCAAATTAAAGGGTCTTCTGCGTTTGATTATAGGGAAAAGTCTTGCCCCATCCAAGGTTCGGATCGCACCATTGAACGAAAACATCATTTTTGATCAAAACGAACTGACTCTTTTATACACGCGCGGAGATAACAGGGCCATAATCAGGCCATACGTCCCTGAGTATGATGGGTCCGATTGGCCATTTTACGCTGAAATAAGAAGGATTGCAGAAAAACTCTGCAAGAAATTTTCTCTTAAACTTGAAATTTGCCCATTGATCGTCTTGCCACCGCAAACGGCAACAATTCTGCTGTTGATAGAGGATGAAACGGTGATTTTTCAAATGAAGGATTTCCTGGAGGAGTCTCTAAGGTGAGGAAAGCCATAGTTTTCGCACTGATTTTTCTATCTTTTTCGGCCTTGGCAGCACAATTGGTTTTGTTCTACCTCGATGATCAGCTGAATCCCATAATTATTCGTGAAGAAATACCGAAAGACATTGATATTTTGAAAACTATCTTCGACAAGCTTTCTTCCCCGCCAAATGGTTTGAAAAGTTTTGTCCCAAAAGGCGTATTGAGAGCTTATTTTTTTGTCGAGAGATCCCTCGTCATCGATTTGAAGAAAAGCTTGATTGCAACATTCGATTTCACTCAGGAACGATTTTTCGTGCACCAGATTCTGAGAACTGTCTTTGAGAATTTCCCAGGAGTAGATGCAGTGTACTTTTTGCTCGATGGTTCAAGAAGAGACGTTTTAGTTAACATGGTGGACATAAGATTCGGATTCGCAAGATATTTCTGGGTACGATGGCCAGTGGAAGGTGAATGATATGGAGCGAGTTAGGATTGGAGACAGAGTTTTGGCAATGTTCGAAGATGGACGATCTTTCCTTTTTAAAGTTCAGGAAGGAGAACTTCAAACACACAACGGTGTGATAAATTTGAAGGATCTCGTGGGTAAAGACTATGGTAGCTCATGTCAAACTCATATAGGGAAGCGTTTCTATATCATGAGGCCGCGCCTTGTGGATGAAATCTACAGAATGAAGAGACAGACACAAATAGTTTATCCCAAAGACATAGGTTACATATTGCTAATGCTTGATGTACACGAGGGTATGAAAGTAATCGATGCGGGCGTCGGTAGTGGCGCAATGTGTGCGGTTCTGGCACGCGCTGTTGGTGAAACTGGTAGAGTCTACGCTTACGAGAGGAGAGAAGATTTCAAGAAAATTGCCGAAGAAAATTTAACGAAGTGGGGCTTAATCAACAGAGTGGAAATCAAATTACGAGATATTTCACAGGGTTTCGACGAGAAAGTGGATGCAATCTTCTTGGATGTACCGGATCCATGGAATCACATACGCCAGTGCTACGAAGCCTTGGTTGGGTCTGGAAATCTTGCGATCGTATCTCCTACGACGAATCAAGTACAATCGGTGCTTGAAGAAATTTCCAAGTTTCCATTCGTTGATTTAGAGGTTTGGGAAAGCTTGTTCAGACAGTACAAACCTGTGGCATCAAGGCTCAGACCATTCGACAGGATGGTTGCACACACAGCTTATATGATATTCGCTCGTAAAGTTGCGAATGATTGGAGGGGTTAATATGAGGAAAAACCTGTTTGTGGTGATTGGAATCGCTGTTGTAGTCGTGCTTACCAGCTGGCTCTTAAGCGGAGCTATAAGCCCGAGAGACGTTGACAAGGCCTTAACACCTTTCTATCAATCTCTTTCCTACATCCTGAACACCTACTATGAAAGGGATAATATTGATCTGAACAAACTCATCAATTCGGCAATCGATGGTCTCGTGAAAGGACTGGGAGATGATTTCTCGTACTATGAGGGACCCGAACAAGTTGAAGAGAAACAGATTGAGATGGAGGGACAGTACGGTGGCCTCGGCATAGAAGTGACGTACGACAGTGAATACAAAGCTGTGAAAGTTATAGCACCTATGTATGGAACACCAGCATGGCGAGCTGGATTAAAACCAGGAGATAGGATCGTCTCTATAGACGATCAACCTGTGAGCGAAATGGAGTACATGGAAGCCGTCAGAAAGTTGAGAGGAGAACCGGGAACGAAAGTGAAGATAAAGGTTCTCCGAGAAGGTGTGAAAGAATTGTTGACGTTCGAGATTTTGAGAGAGGTTATTCAAATTATACCAGTCAAACATGCATACATTGAGACTGCAAAGGGGCGTGTTGGATACGTAATGATCACACGTTTCGGTGCAAAAACCTCACAGGAAATGGCTGCTGCTTTGGATGAAATCTTTCAAAAAGGCGTGCGAGGTATCCTACTAGATCTCAGGAACAACCCTGGAGGTTATTTGAACAGTGCGATAGATGTCGCAAGCTATTTCATAGACAAAGGTGTTATCGTGAAAACTAAGAACGCTTATGGCGTAGAGGAGGTCTACGAATCTAAAGGTAACAAATATCCGAACGTCCCTATGGTCATCCTGGTAAATAAAGGATCTGCATCCGCATCAGAAATAGTCACTGGAGCACTGAAAGACCACGAAGTAGCTAAGATCGTTGGTCAAAAGACGTTTGGGAAAGGTTCAGTTCAAACAGGTTTCCCTTTAGCCAATGGTGGGACACTATACTTAACAACAGCTAGGTACATGACACCATCGGGGAAAGACATCCACAGAATAGGAATCGAACCAGATGTACTGGTCCAAGAGGAAAGTGAGGTCCCGAGGGAGACTCTCGTCTATGATTATACAAAAAAGGTTGTTGAGGTCAATCTAGAAGATCCATTCATTGCCAAAGGATTGGAAACTCTGCTGGAGTTGATCAAATGACAGCTTTTGGAATAGCCACGATTTGTTTTACAGTCTGTTTTGTCGTGGCTGTGATCTTTCAGCTTCAACTTGGGGCAAGGAAGGATGTTGTTTGGATAGAACCTTTTCCGAAGGTTGTACTAATTTCACCATTGCAGAGATCGTTGCTCAGATTAGCACAGAGGATAGATTTGATAGTGGAGATGAAACAACATCCAGTTACGAGCCTTTCTTTTTCATCGGGTGATCGCATGACTACAATTATTAAACTGGAGAGGCTCGCAGAGTATGAGTTAACGGTCTCACGCTTTGGTATGGATAAGAGAGATAACCGATCGATGGTAGAAGTGGCGGGTGCGAATAAAATCATTCGCGCAGAATTTGAGAAAAACAACTTTAGATTCATATATTCTGCTTCGATATTCTTCCGGAAGGGAGGTCAGACACTAGCAAACCACTTGGATGTCGCAAGAATTTTGATGCAGTCTCTCAACGGAGAGCCGCCTTATATAGACGCTGAGAAAAGCGACAGAGATTGTTTGGAATCATTGAGGCTTTTGGCTTCCAAATACGGTATCGAGGTGATTGAACTACAATGAGAACTTTGAAGGCTCTCATAATCAAGGACGAATTATCGAAAATTGGGGACGCTTGGTCGTTCATTATTTCAGTTATTGTTTTCAACACCGTAATATTTTCATTCTGGCGGCAATTTCAATACACATTCATTGGGAGTAGCATTTTTCTGAGATACGTTGAGATGAACGTGGCATTCTCACTGTATCTGTTTTTGTTGTGCGGTTTGATCGCCGTTCGCAGTGGTGTTAGACGTGCTGTTTCTTTTCCCTTAATTGTTCTTCCCTACATCTTTACTCCGATTTATGCTTTGGTCTTCTCGTGGTTAAATCTACCTAAAAGTCTCGCCTTCACAGTGGCGTTCATCCACTCTCTCCTTCTGAGCAATGAACACGATCCTGTGATACTTTCAATAAGGATCTTCGCATACAGTCAATTGTTGTTGGTGGTGAAACATTGGGTTTAACCAAGCTCATATTGAAGCATCCTAGGCTTCTATTCGTGGCTTTTCTATCCTTGTGCATTTTACTTGCTTCCTTCGGGATTATAAAAATCTCGATAAATTCGGATTTAACAAATTTGGCCGACAAACTTGACGAAGCGTATAAAGAACAGATAGATTTTCTATCGAGAAAGCTCGCTTCAAACACCTTGATAGTGCTTGCTTACACCGAAGGTAATGTGGATAAAGCCAAGAGAGCCCTTGAACTTCTCAAACAACGTTTTGAAGAGAGTGAGCACGTATCAGAAACATTGAAGATGGACAATCCCGAACTCTTCGTAAAATACGGTTTCTTAGGTCTTGATACAGAAATTTTGAAACAAATGAAGAAAACCACGAACTTAAGCGAGAGCAATCTCCTTGATTTTTCACAATGGAGGGAGACCGCCGCTTCATTATCGTTACTTTATGAATTTGTGGAAAACTATGTCAGCAGAAAAGGGATCGAGCAATACGTACTGACATCTCCGGATCAAAGCATAGTATTGATCAATTTCACACTGAAAGAACAGTTGAACGAAGTCGAAGCCATCAGTCGTGCCGTTACCGACCTACGTAACATAGCTAGGGAAGTCAGCAACGTCACTGGTGTCAGATTTGCTTTCACTGGGACTCCCGCAGGTGTGTATGAATCAAACAAGCAAGTGCAGAGGGATTTTATGATCACTTCTATGGTCTCACTGGCGGGAGTCAGCTTGTTGGTCTATTTGGGGTATGGAAGTTTGAGCGTTCTACTTTGTCTTTTTCTTTCAATGATAATTGGCATGTGCTTGACTTTGGGTTTAGCAGGTTTACTGATCGGTGAGATCAACATTGTCACCTCTTTTGTGAATGCAATGGTTCTTGGCTTAGGTATAGACTACGGTATTCATGTAATGACTAGGATCAGCGAATATTCCAAACAGGCAAACATTGAAGAAAGTGTCAAAGAATCTCTCTCAGAACTTTTGAAACCCAGCTTGACAGCGCTCTTAACAACCATCGGTGCTTTCTCTTCTATGTATCTCGGTTTGTCCAGACCTTTTGTTCAGATGGCCACTTTTTCCATAGTGGGTATGCTAGCTTTTTATGTAACGATGATGTTCTTCTTGCCCTCCACGATACTCACGTTCAAAATTCGTCCTTCAGAACATGACAAGCTCAAATTCTTGTGGAAATTTTTTCATTTTGGCAGATCCAAAAAGTTCGCTGTAGTGATTATCCTTGTTTTCACTGCATTCATTCCATTGGGGATACTGAACCTAAAAGAATATTGGTATACACCACCGGGATTAGTTGCAGAAGAAGCAGAATCCGCCATAGCCTTCGCCCAACTCAAACACAGTTTTCAAAGAGTGGGTTTTGGTGAGGTTTGCATAGTAGCAAATGATTTGGAAGAACTGCGAAAAGTCGATAAACTTCTGAGGAGCTCGGATCTATTCATACCACCTCTTTCGGTGCTGAGCTTATTGGAATTTTCCAGATTTGATGATGGTAAAAGCACACTCGATCTCTACACACAACTCAGCGAGACAGTGAACAATCCGTTCCTATTGGCTGTCTTCAAAAGGATTGGAATGTATCCTCAGATACTTGACATGCTCAGACTCCTCAAGAGCTCAAAGGACCTCACAGATATCTTGAACGAACTTAGAAAGGACGTACCACTCTTCTTCTATGAAAAAGATGGCCGAACTGTGTACGTACTCTACACAGACACTGTGAAAGACTTGTACAAAAATAACCATTTGAAGATCGTTCACAACTTTCTATCGACAAACGGTATCAAAACCTTTGGAACGCCTGCCATACTTTACATGATCATGGAAGACATGAGGAAGAGCATGTACCAATTAACGTTGTTGACAGCGTGTGGTATTTTCATCATGCTGTTGCTCGGTACCAAGTCTTTAAAGGGGAGCTTGTTGATTGTTATCGGGGTGTTGTTGTCGATTTTCGTGACATTCGGCATCGGTGTGCTCTTCAAAATACATGCCACGTTCATGACTCTGTTGCTGATACCACTGCTCCTGGGCTTAGGTGTCGATGGATTGGTCCACATGAGACATGCCATTTTGAAACGTGAAGAAGCTCACACTTACAGAACTTTCAGATCGGTCTTTCTCTCGATCATGACGACAATAGCTGCTTTTGGGAGTTTTTCACTCGCACGAGGGAAATTGCTCCAGGAGTTTGGAATACTCATGGGAATAGGTTTCATGATTTGTTTCTTCAATACAATCGTTTTGAGCTTTCATCTTCTTGGGGGTGAAGGACATGAAAATCGCGATGTTCACTGAGACTTACATTCCGCAGAGAAACGGCGTGGCAACTTCTGTTTTTCTCTACAAAAGAGCTCTGGAAGAACGAGGTCATAAAGTTTACATAATCACAACTGTTGGAGACAACACCGAAGATATATTCGTGCTGAAAAGCAGTCAATTCAAATACGAATCGAACCATGTGATTCCTTTAGGTGGTCGTTTGCTCCCCGTTTTCGATTTCGTGAGAAGCAAAGGTGTTGAAGTCATACATAGTCACGCTCCATTCGCTCTCGGTCTCAGGGCCTTAGCAGCTCAGAAATATCTGAAACTTCCGCACGTACACACGTATCACACACTTTTAGTGGAATATCGCCACTACATTCCTAAGCCTCTCACACCGTCCAAGGAGAGCGTTGCAGAGTTCTCAGCTTGGTTCTGCAACATGGTCAACCGAATTGTTGCACCGACGGAGAACATCAAACAAGAGTTGGTACGCTACGGTGTGGTCAAACCTGTACACGTGATACCGACAGGTATCGATGTCGATGCTTTTGAAAGGGCTCCAAGCTTTGACGTACGTCATAAACATGGGATATCAAAGAACACGAAATTGTTGCTCTACGTTGGAAGACTGGCGAAGGAGAAAAATGTGGCGTTCCTTCTTCAAGTGCTTAAAAACCTTTTGATCAGGAAACTCGATGTACATCTGGTACTCGTTGGTGATGGACCTGAAAGAACCCAGCTCGAGGAAGAAGCAAAACGACTCGAAATAGAATATAGGCTCACTTTCACTGGTGCGTTGCCGAGGGAACATCTGGTCAATTATTATCAACAAGCTGACCTTTTCGTCTTCGCTTCAACAACAGAAACACAAGGCTTAGTGGTGTTAGAATCGTTGGCCTCTGGGACACCCGTGGTGGCCGTAGCAAAAATGGGAGTCGCGAATGTATTGAGAGAAGGAGAAGGAGCCTTACTCCTTGAGGAAGTT